>DASVHD010000011.1 GCA_036382775.1 bacterium
CTAAACGGCAAGCGTGGGGAAATCATTCAGAGGCGAACAGAAAAACTGGCTCTGGCCAGGGTCAAACGGTCGGAATATTATAACCAATTTTCCACCTTAAATCCGACCCCTGTTTTGTCCGATTCCCGCTGAACCAGTACATATTCACCGATCGAAGTTGATGTATCATCGATGATCGACTATTACATATACTGTAAGAAATTCTTCTTCCAGAAGTCATGTTTCTAACCTAATCTATAAAAGAATACTATACTCTTTCATTTTTTTTTCAATGTAGCCATTTATTTTGTTGTATCGGAAGGAGTGTAATGTACAGTGATATCGACCCAGGTACTTTCATAGAGTGTATCGTCTATGATGGTTTCTCCACTGTACTGACCAAATGAACATTTCACTTTATAGACGTGGAATGGGGGATAAAACCACCATTGATAAATGCTAGAAGCATCAGTAGCATCGTATCCTATGTAGTGGGTTGGACTTTCGTATACATATACATTTTTCCCGGAACCGACGCCCTGTCCATTTTCATATTTGACACAGCCAGATAACGGACAAGCAAGATTCTGCGTAAATGTTCCTGATTTCACGCCACCTAAAGCTGTGAATAAAAAAGTTATTGCTAGAATTATTATTAAATTGTTCCTCATATGTCCTCCTTACAAATATTGTGTTTATTCATCAGCACGCACACAAGCCTTGCATTTAAACATTTCTCATATCTTGTAGATCTTTCTTTAATCTTGCCCTGACTATGTCAGGACGAAGGGGGTCAGGACTGAAACGGTTCTTAATTGAGCTACCACAGTAATAGCATCCTGTTCTTGTTTTCTTTCGCATAGTGCGGTATTATAAACCGAAAGGTAAATTCTACAACACCCAGTTTTTATTATTTCTAACAAAAATCCATGTTCTTTTTGTAGGCGTAGTTTGATAAGCAACATTCCGAAAAGTATTGAAAAATCGTGGATTTCTGATGGTGCGTGCTGCTCGGGTTGTTTTTCTTATATTGCAGTTAGGGTATTTCATGAGCATTGAGTGTTAACAATACGACCATTTTTTACTATTAGTTTCAATTTTCGTTAGAAGCAGATTCATTGAACCTAGACACTTCTATCTCTCAGATTCAAGAAATTCCTCTGAATGGGACAGTCGAGATCTAAAGATTAAGGCAATTTGTGCCCTGCGATGGGATTTTGACGGTTATTTTTTGCTAATTAATTTATTCGAAAATCTGCCACCTTCAACCTTGAAGTGCAACGAGCTCTTGAGCAGCGACCTCGAACGGTGTCTTGAAGGCTAGACATTTTCGCGGCCGGATGTTTAGACGATCCTCGATCCATTGCAGTTGAGCGTCTGTTATCTTACCCAGATCCGTTCCTTTTGGCAAGTACCAGCGCACCAGGCCGTTTATCTGTTCGTTCGAACCGCGTTCCCAGGCCGCATACGGATGGCAGAAATAGCAAGTGGTGCCGAGCGCCGCGGTGATGTCTTCGTGCCGCGTATTTTCCGTGCCGTTATCCAGGGTCAAACACCGACGGGCGGCCCGCGGCAGAGGATGGAAGCGTTTAATGACCGCGCGTTTCATCTCCACGGCACCCTTGCGGGCCAGCTTCGTCAGCACGACCAGGCGGTTGCGCCGTTCGCTTAACGACTGCACCGCCACCCGACTTTTCCGAGAAATAAGCGTGTCGCCCTCCCAATGACCGAATTCGGTGCGTTCGGCCACAACCGCCGGCCGCAGCTCGATCGCCACCCGGTTCGGAATCTTCGTGCGCCGTTCCTTCCGGCCCGCCTTCTTGCTGCGCCGCCGCCGGTGCGCCCGGCGCAGGCAGGCGATAAGCTCGGCTCGTTGCGGATTTGCCGGGTCATAGACGAACTGGTAAATCGCTTCCAGACTGATGGTTAAACCCGGGTGGTCGACTGCTAACCGACCAGCAATGATCTCCGGCGACCAGTGTTCCTGGAGCTTGGCCATCACGTACGCCCGAATCCGCGCCTCCTTTAACCGCGGTCGCTGCTGGGCAATCGCACTCAACGAAAAACCCTTTAAACGCATAATCGTAATCGTTTCCCGCTCTTCCAATGACAAATGCTTATAGATTTGTTCCATAATCGCTTACTATAACCCATTATCCTTTTCTCCTCAAGCGTTGCACTTCTAAATGGAACTCGCGTCTTTTAAAATATTTTCTAAGGATTTTTTCGTAGTTATTCGTCGCCTTGTCGAGATCGCTGAAGAGCTCATTTGCTGCGTTTGATTTTATCTTACCATTTTCTTTAAGCATCATGGCCGTGGTCATGACATATACAGTCTTGATATGCAGAGAGAGCATGTGGCGCAGGTATTTGATGTTGTTCCTTTTTATTCTGGGCAACTCATACTTCATCATGTCTTTCAGATATTTCCATTCATATTTTTCCAACTCGATGTGTAGAAAGTGCTTGGTTCCTTTTTTTGTTAGCTTCATACAGTGCTTTACTTTGCTGGGCTTATATTAAGTGGAAAAGTAGGTAATCGGCACCAACATGATTTTAATCTCATATACTCGAGTATGTACATTGTGTTTTATCTGTCAATGGCGAAGTCATAACAATTAATATATCTCATGACAGGAAGTGATGTTCTGTCTGCGTGTGTTCTGATCATCCATATTTAGATCAGTGCTCAAATATACTTGACATTGGTAATAAATATTATAGAATAACGCAGAACAACAGACTAAGAGGAGAGGAGTAATCGATGTCGCAACCGGCTGAACGTGTGGAAAATGAAAAAACAGAATCTTTAAATCCAGAATGCCAACCATCAGGTGTCAATAGATTAATCGGCATTAGTCCGGCCATAACCGTGATCCGAGACACGATCGTAAAACTCTCAAAGATTGATGCCACTATACTGATCACCGGAGAAACGGGCACTGGTAAAGGACTGGTTGCCCGGTTAATACATGACACTAGCCAGCGCAGACATGGCCAGTTTGTCGCATTCAGCTGCGGCATGATTCCCATGACTCTTTTTGAAAGCGAGCTCTTTGGTCACAAAAAAGGGGCATTTACCGATGCTTGTTATGAAAGACGCGGATTATTTGCAGAAGCTGAGGGCGGCACTTTATTCCTGGATGACATTCAAAATGCGCCTTTACCCATACAGGCGAAACTCCTACAGGCAATCGAGGACAAAACAATAAGAAGACTTGGTGAATCAAGCCTGAAAAGAGTCGATGTGAGGATAGTCTGCGCAACCAATGAAGATTTAAGGATCCTGATCAAGCAAGGGTTATTTAGAGAAGACTTGTTTTACCGCATCAGTGTCATACCCATTCATATTCCCTTATTGCGTGAACGAGTAACTGACATTCCCATTCTTGCTGATTTTTTTCTGAAAGAATGCGCCATAAAGACAAAACGCAAGATTCTGGGGTTTGATAACAAGGCAAAAAAGAAGATGATGTTATATTCCTGGCCCGGCAATGTGAGGGAAATGCAGAATGTCATTGAGAGAGCGGTTGCCCTGTCCTCAGGTCCGCGGATTTCTGCTGCTGACGTTCAACTTGGTGGGTCAATTACCTCCCGAAAGAAACCTTTTAGCAAAGAAACATTAGCGTGTCTCCTGAACGCAACAAAAGGGAATGTTTCATTGACGGCAAGGGTTCTAGGCATTACACGCCGGACTTTATATCGGTATTTAAAAAATTACAGGCTAAATTATGTAAAATAGCACTGTATACAGTATACGCTTTTACCACATCAAACTAACCAATTATGTTGATTTTTCGGCATTTTAGTTGCGAATTGTATATTTTTGACAATCGAATGCATACAGTATACACTTTTTAATAATCAGAAAATACTGAACTGATGTAAGTTTGTGTGAGGTCCAACAAGAAAGGCAAGAAAGTATACACTTTTTCTTGGATTGAACATGAGAACGAAAGATTAATGCCATGAAATTTCGAGGGGTTTTGGAATGTGTATATTGGCATAAATTTTGCTAATAATCATATAGTATAATGTATTTTAACCTCTTAACAAGGACATTGATATCTGATTGTCATATTGATTATCCTTGATTATTAGGAATCTTGAAGATAAGGCTATTTTCAAGAACGACGGGTAGATTGAGATGAATATTGTTTAAGGAGAAGAAAAGATAAATGGCAAATAGGAAAGCATACATGAGGGATTACCGCCAGAACTATGGCGAGACGATGAAGGAGCAGATTCAAAAGTGGCAAAAGGAGCATCCCAAAAATATGAGTAACAATAGTAAAAAATGGAAGGAGGAACACTGGGATGGATATATTAAATACCAGAAAAAATGGCGCAAGAAAAATGAGAAAAAATACAATGAACTAATGAGCGATTTGATGAGGCGTAGGCGCTATACTGAAATATTAAAAAATATGCAGTAGGTCTTAAAAGCAGGAAACAAGTTGATAGCTAGTCATGATGCTTGATATCTTGCAGTTGTACCTTATAATTTCCAACTTTCTTTACTGTCTTTTTTCTATTCTGTCTAACTGCAAATTTTTAAAATATCAACTTGTTCAAGATATCCCTTACAATATCACTTATCTTTTGTATTGACAGGGCTCAATATGTATCTATACTTGCCTTATGGATATGAACTCGCCGCAGGTAGAGGTAAACAAGATAGTCGTGCACTACAAGAACGGCGCAGTGATCAAGGGCACGACCCATGATTTTGTTCCGGAAAAGCCGAAATTCCATTTCACGCATCAGGACAACCGGATCGAAGAGATCGATACTGAGACGGCAAAGGCGATCTTCTTCGTCAAAAACTTCGAGGGCAACAAGGACCGCCAGGAGAAAAAAGATTTTTCAGGGATTGACCCCAAGACCATCCGCGGACTGAAGATCAAGGTCACATTCCAGGATAATGAAACGATCATCGGCTCGACCATGGGTTATAACAAGCAGCGCAAAGGGTTTTTCATCCTGCCGATCGATCCGGCAAGCAATAACATCAGGGTCTATGTCGTGGCCAGCGCCCTGAAAGACGTCAAGCTGGGCAGCCAGACCGGCGCCTGAACGCCGTTTTACTGAATTATCTAGATACCTACTCTCTCATTTTACTACTAAAAACCTTTAACACGGATATTTCTATTATTGATTTAATCCCCCTTTCCCCCTTTGAAAAAGGGGGATAAGAGGGGGATTTATTTTTCTGCCGATCTATGTAGATAAATATCTCGTTCTATTTAGCTGTAATCGGCATGTATATGTCGAACGCCGAGTTCGCGCTGTCGGGCATGAACCGGTTGTCATACCATTCTATTTCCGGCGCGATCTCGTCGACGTCGTACGCGGACTTCGGCAGCCATTGACCGTACATGTAATTGTACGTGTCTCCCAGTTTATCCAAACTACCGCGGTGCGTGAATTTCGCATACTTGTGCTTCAGGATCTTGCGAAAGGTCATGCCTTCGGGCAGGTCCTTGACGTCGGAGACAATGGCTCCGGCCAGATAGAAGAACTGGCTCTCGCGGGTGCTCGGATCCGCGCTTATCTCCTGCATATCATAAGATATGCCGAGCATGGCATCGGTCTTTGCCCGCTCTTTTATCTCACCGGCACGGGGGATGAAACGCATCCAGAGGTTCGATATGATATTATTCTTGGTGCTGACAAGGGTTTGCATGCCGACGATCGTCATATCCGGCAGGGTTACGATCTCCGGGACAAGGTTTGGCGCCGCGGTGATCTCCGGCGGCTGGGCAGCGAGAATTCCAGGTATGGTTATAATGATCATTACCAGGGACTGAAGGGCGAATCTTTTTTTCATTATACCTCCTTTATCATTGATTATATCGCAGGGAGCGGGGTTTTCAAGTGGTTTGGTTGATACCTGTCCTTGACTCAGCTGGACTTCAGTTTATAATCACTCGATGCCGGTTCATTCGGTTATGCTGCTCGCTTGCCAGTGGATATTCTCGCAATCCGGTTCTGCGCCTGACTACAGTATGGCGAAAAACTGGGCGGCATTGCCATCCATGAAAGACAGCGCGGACGCCGTACCCCGAAATTCGGACCTCGCAGACGGCCAGGATTCGGCTTTGGCCGATGTTTTTTTCGTGCACCCCACGACCTTTTACAGCTTGTGGAACCTCAACGCCGACATTGACAATCAACGCGTAAACGCTTTCACGGACCGGACCACGATCAAACTCCAGGCAAGCGTTTTTAACGGCTCCTGCCGCGTGTACGCGCCCCGTTATCGCCAGGCATCCCTGTTCGCGTTCCTTGACAAGAGCAACAAACAAAAAGCGTTGGATTACGCTTACCAGGACGTAAAGAGCGCTTTTATTTATTATCTAAAACACTATAACCAGGATCGGCCGATCGTGATCGCTTCGCACAGCCAGGGTACTTTCCACGCGGCGCGGCTGATACGGGATTTTTTCGATCCTGACCCGGCGCTGGCAAAGCGGCTGGTCGTTGCGTACCTTATCGGCGGTCCGGCCACTGACGGTTCTTTCGCGACGATATCACCGTGCGACTCGGCTGCGCAGACCGGCTGCTATATTACCTGGAACACGATGCTCAGCGGGAGCGATCCATTATACGCGAACTGCACGAGCGTCAATCCCCTGACCTGGTCAAGGACAAAGGATTATGCGGGGCCGCTGCGGAATCCTGGAAGCGTGCCCCGGACGTTCGACCGGGTCGACCATTATCTAATTGGCGCGCAGTGCGCCCCTAACGGCGCTCTCTGGATCGATAAACCGCCAAAAAAGGGATACCCGGGTTTAAAGAATTTCCATTTGTGCGACTACAGCCTTTTTTACATAGATATCCGCGAGAACGTGAAGCGGCGGATCGACGCGTGGCATTTTAAAAATAGAAGATAGGAGGTTATGAAGTTATGAGGATATGAAATTATTGGGATGAGGAGCTATGGGGATCTGGGGGTATGAAAGGGCGGGAACAAAATAGAAGGTGAGAAGTTATGAAATTGTGAAGGTAGGAGATATGAAAGGAAGAGGGGAAGAAAAGATGAAGGAAAGAAGTAAAAGGGCAGAAAAAACAAAACGGGGGCGATACTGTTCGCCCCCGCTTTTTGTTCAGATCGTTATAGCTATTTCAGCAGGATGACTTTTTCCACCAGTTGATCGTTCTCGGATTCAAGGCGCACGAAATAAACGCCTGCCGGGACCCGGCGGCCCATGTCGTCTGAACCGTCCCAGACAAGTTGGTTAATTGGTTGAATGGTCAAATGGTTAAATTGTTTGACCAATCGACCCGCTACGTCAAAGATACGTAACTGCGCATTCTGGTCTTTAGTGCTTATTGTATAGTGTATAGTCACTCGTTTACAGAACGGATTGGGCGCGGCCGTCAACCGGTAATTTCCGGTAGCTGCATCACGCGACAACGCCTCGTCAACATTGATCAATGTTGGTGGTTTAGGAGTGAATTTGATGGCGTGCGTGTCGGTGATCGCCACGGCCCATGGATGGTAAGTGCCTTCATAAAAGTACTGCACGCCCACGGTCTGGGCGGAATTCTCAATGCCTATTGTGTTGTCGGTTTCCTTCATCGCATTTTTATATTGGATTATTATCTCGCCGTCACCGGTCGGAGTGGGGTAATACGCCGGATCCAGCAGGAAGATCTCAAATGTCTCCTGCGTTGTAGGATAACTTATGTGCGGGACCTTGAACCACTCAACGACAAAACGGTGATTTGCAGCGTCGCTGTAATAGTACAGGCAAGCCGGTTCGTCAACTGTGCCCGGATACAGATCGTCCCACAGCGCGGCGACCATTGCCGCTGGACCATAGATATTGGGTATTCCATAATTGTAATAATCAATGGCAGTGGTCGCGCCCATGGCGACCCAGCCATTCGAGCAGATCGAAACCTGGGTGTAATCCACGCCGTAATATTTGAACGTGAACGGCAGGTCCACGGTCGCGGTCTGGTCATCCCCAAAATCAAGCGGCGTTCCCACATACTGGGTTTGGGTCGTGTCAATGGCATACCACGAATAGACCGGGCACTCAGTATATGGTCCATGACAGAAATAAGCATAGTAATAACCTGTATCTGTTGGCATGGGCCGGCCGATCATGAGCGGGAAATCGAAGGTATCGCGGTAACTGCCGTCGACGACGATCTGGCGGATGGTCGCCATATACCCGACAGGAGCGGACGGACTGGCATAGAGCGTGTACGGATCGGTCGTATTCTCTTTCGTCGTGTTGATAGGGATACTGCCGTAGTACCCTGAATTGTCGTTAATAGAGATGTACGGGTCAGACTCGGAGATCGTGGAAGACAGGTTGGTAAAAGCGACGCCCCCGATGTTTTTCAGGGTAACGGTCATATTTGCGGTTTCACCCGGGTCCAGATAACCGTTATTGTTGCCGCGGAATGTATTATCATAGATCTTGGAAGACATGTAGATCGTGTATGGGGCTGTGCCGGTATAATTGATCACGATATCATCGGCGAAGACCTTCGCCAATTCCGACGCACTTCAGCACGTGTGGGCGGTCGTGTCATACATGGCGATCTTGAGCTTTTTGACATTGGACGGAGTTACCCCGGGCAGGTTTGCCAGTTCGGTCGCGATGTTAAAACTGTAATTATGCCACAGTGAGTCGGCCACAGTTAGAAGATGAGCCGTGGAAGTGCTTATCCAGTCGCAGGGCGCAGTGAACTGGCAGATGCGCGTTTCGCCCAATGTTGTTCCAGTTTGGTTCAGGTACTGAACGATGACGGCGGTTGCCGCATAGCAGAGCGTATCAGCATTGTTGTCATAGGCGTACAGTTTTGCCTTGCAGGAGAACTCGAGCTGGTTCAGCGGCATGTTCTGCAGGTCAACGGCTTGATAGAGCACGGCAGAACCGCTGCCCACGTCCTTGTAAACTTGCACTTCATAGTCGGCGTCGGGTTCATAAGTTGTCGCGCGGTCAATAGTGATATAATATCCGATAGAGGATTGCGTCCACCCGTTGCTAAGCTCCTGCTCGAAATTTCCGTTGATCATAAGGTCGCCGGCCAAAGCAATGCCCGCGATTGCTAAAACGGTCAGTAGATATTTATGCATATAACCTCCTTGCAACGTTATGTTCTATGTTACCCTCAACTCCGGTAACACTCTAATGTTAAATGATAATCAGGAATCCGGGATTGTCAATAGCTTATCTTTGATCGCGGAAGACTATTTGATCAGCAAGATCCGGCCATATTCAATGATATTTCCGGTTCGGTCAGCGATGGCGTAAAAGTAGATGCCCGCGGCGGCATTTGCAGCGTGCCAGCGGTAAAAATCTTTCCCGATCGGACCTGACTGATGGACGGTCATTCCCGCGATGTTAAAGATGGTGATGCGCACGCCATCGGGGAGATGCAGGAAAGCGTATCCATCCACGGATACTGACGACCGGGTTCGTTTTCCGGTATCGAAGGCGGCTTTCGTTTCCTCTGTGCCGTAATCAATATCCTTGAAATCTTCATGGATCGGCCACCCGGGATTCGTATTCTGGGACCACTCATAAGCGCCCACATCCCAGATCGCGTTGAATGGCCTGTTTCTCAGGTTGAAATCATCAACCGGCGCGCCATAAACAGATGTCCCTGAATCCCTGAGGGATGAGCCGTTCAAAGGATAAAGATCGATGTTGCCCGGTATTATGCCCGGATTGATAAACTCCAGTGACGGCGGTTTGCCCAGGATCGAACCGCTGGTCTGGGACTGGCCATAATGGCGGTTGTTCAAGATAATGCCGGGACCCGGTCCATCCGGCACCTGGATCGCGCTCATGCTCAGCGAATCCTGATAACAGGCGTTATTGATGCTGACCATTTCACTGCCGGCCGTGTTCCAGTCATCAAGCCGCAGGCAAGCCACAGCGCAGTGATAGATCGTGTTATTGCGTACGTAAAGGTCGTTCATTCCCCACCCTGAGTAGTTCCGGACATTAATGCCGTAATCGCAATTGAAAATTACATTATTGTCGATATTCGTCTGGCCGACGGCAAAGATGCCTTCCGGAGCGTTCCAGACTACGTTGCGGTTGACAATGTTGTTGTCAGCCGGGCTGGTCTGGTCGGTTTTGTAAAGCACAATGCCGGCCTCGTCGCAATTGTAAACTACGTTATCGCGGATCACGTTAAGATATGTGCCGCGTTTGAACTGAATGCCCTTATGGGGATGGCAGTCATGTATCCAGTTGAGTTCTACCAGGCAATGGTCGACCGTCGATAATCCGTCATGGTTGCCGATATAAAGACCCTCGCCAACATCCGTGACATTCCAGATATGACAGCGGCGGATGGTAAGGTAACTCCAGATCTGCCCGGACGGGTTAGCGCTTATCCCAACGCCGGTAATGTCGTGAATCCTTAGATCCTCCATGCGAATATGGTCGCTCGACGTTCGGAATTTAATGCCGTCAATGCCGGAGCCGGCATAGGAATTTGTGATCTCAAATCCCAAAAGTTCCAGATAATGGCAATTGTAGATATCGATTACATTATCATAATTGCTGCCATTTATGATAGCTCCGCTGTTAATCGCCCGAATCGTTATCCAGTCATTGTTCACTCCGTAACGGTCGCTGATATTCCAGTTCATGTTATATGTGCCTGACTGCACGAGCAGTGTGTCACCGGCAACCAGCATGTTCGTATAATTCTGAATTTCCTGAGCGGTCGTAGCGACATAGGTTGTAGCCGGTAAAAATGTGATAAATATCAAAAAGAGTATCCAGAATATAGGCAGAATTTTCGTGCTTGTCATTAGTCCTCCTGGATCATTGATTATACTTAATGACCAGGTTTTGTAAAGACTCCCTTTTGTTGACTTTTCGCCGGCATTTGGTATAATCTCTGCGGTACATCAAAACAAACAAAGGAGCGAAAATGAAATACCATAGAATGATCAAATACACCGCTTTTTTGATCCTGACCGTCGTTTCATCAGTTTTTTCTTCAACTGAAAAGTACTGGCAGGCGGTAGAAGAGGCATTGGCCGACGGCTTGCCCAGAACCGCGGTTGAGAGCCTTGATAAAGTCCTGCAAGTAACCCAGAAAGAGAAAAGATATGATGAGTGGATGCGCGCCTTGTCGGAAAAGGTCGTGATCGAGGCGACGATCCAGGGTAACAAACCCGAAGAGAAGATCCAGCGGTTGAAAATAGAATTCGGCAACGCCGATGAGAATACCCGGCCTTTGCTCCAGGCCGTGCTTGCCCAGTGGTACTGGCACTATTATGACCGCAACCGCTGGCGTTTCATGAACCGCACCGCGACCGAGAACATGTCGGATGACGATTTCACGACCTGGGACCTGCCCAAGATATTCCGTCAAATCGATTCCCTTTACCAGGATATCCTCAAGGAAAGAAGCAATCTCGGCAAGATCCAGGTCCAGTGGTTCCTGGGATTTCTGGAGAAAGGCACAATGCCCGATGATCTCAGGCCCACGCTATATGATTTCATCGCGCAGGAAGCACTGACTTTTTACACGAGCGCCGACCAGGCGGCGGCCAGGCCCGAGGATGCGTTTGACGTCGATGCTAAGTCTGATGCGTTTGCCGCATCAGACGCATTTTTAAAGTACAAGCCCGTGACCGAAGATACCGGCGCCGCCGCGTACAAAGCGCTGACGCTTTACCAGGCGCTCATGGCGTATCACCGGGATGAGGGTAATCCTGAAGCTTTTCTTGACCTTGATATTCAAAGGCTGAGATTTATTAAGAATATCGCCTATGGCGAGGACCGCAACGCGATATTTATCGAGCGCTTGACCAGTATGCTTGAGAAAAATACAAAGCATGAGATATCGTCCATGGGAGCATATTATCTGGCGCAGGCGTGGGCTGAGCAGGGTGATCTGGTCAAAGCGTATGATATCGCTAAACGGTTTTATGACCTGCACCCGAAATCGATCCCGGGTCAATTCTGTTATAATTACATGCTGACCTTGACCGCGAAGTCCTTGCGTTTGTCCGGCGAGGATTGCGTTCCAGCCGGGCCGTCAAAGATCCAGGTCACATACAAGAATTTCACCAAACTATATTTCCGCGTTTACCATGATGACTGGGATGATTTCATGAAAAGGGAATACGGATATCCCAACGAGATCGATTCGGCCAAGATCATGAGTTTGCTTTCCCGCAAGCCGGTGCAGGAATGGGCGGTCGACCTCAAGGCAACCGACGACCTCAAGGAAAAAAATATCGAGCTGGACATACCCGGACTCGCCTCCGGTTATTACCGGATACTGGCGAGCTGGCAGCCGGATTTCAAATCGTCATCCATGGTCCAGCATGCCTGGTTATGGGTGTCCGGCATCACCCTGATATCAAGGACCCATAACGGCATTATTGACGGTCTGGTCCTGGACGCGGTCAGCGGCGAGCCGGTCGCCAATGCAACGGTGACCCAGATCATCCAGAAGGAATGGCGGTTCTATAAATTCGGCACCAGGACCGTTACGGATTCAAGCGGATTCTTTAAATTCGATGGTCCCCAGGAAAGTCAGATCCTGCTCTATATCAAGAAAAACAATGATGCTCTTTTAAAGAGCGACGGCATATACGCTTACCGGGATTACGAGGAGTATGACCAGGAGCAGGCCCTGTTCTTCACTGACCGTTCCCTGTACCGGCCAGGCCAGACCATTCATTTCAAGGGGATCTGCGTATATAATGACAAAGACGGAGTGGACTACCATGTGATCCCCAACCACAAGGTCACGGTCTTTTTCCGCGATGCGAATTACCAGGAGATCGCCAAACTCGAACTGGTATCCAATGATTTCGGCAGTTTCAGCGGCGAGTTCATCGCGCCCGCTGACCGTTTGACGGGCAGCATGTCCATCCAGACCCATGATCCCGAAGGTTATACGTCGGTCCGCGTGGAAGAGTACAAGCGGCCCAAGTTCACGGTGGAACTGGAGACGCCCAAAGATGCGGTTAAGCTAAAGCAGGAGATCGAGATAAAGGGCAAGGCGATCGCCTATACCGGAGCGCCGATCGACAACGCGCAAGTCCGTTTTTCCGTGGTCAGGAACGCTTCTTATCCATACTGGTGGTCGTGGTTCTACCGGTGGTCATCGTATAGTTCATATTCTAATACCAGCCAGCAGATCGCCCACGGCCGGGTCAAGACCGACGCGGACGGCAATTTCACGATAAAGTTCTTTGCCCAGCCGGATCTTAAGCTGTCGCCTGACGATGATCCGATCTTCAATTACTCGATCCATGCCGATGTCGTATCAACCGACGGCGAAACGCGCAGCGCCGACACTTATGTCAGGCTTGGTTATTCGGCGTTATCGATCATGCTGTCCTCGGGCGAAACCCTGGAGGACAACAAGACCTTCCCCTTGATCGTCTCGACCCAGACGCTTGACGGCAATGAACTAAAGTCAAAAGCGGCGCTAAAGATATACCGGCTTAAAGAACCGGCCGAACCGGTCAAGCCGATGCTTTCCTATTATTACTATTATGACTACGGCTACGAAGATAATGAGACCGGAGAAGACGCGGGAAAGGAGTTCGGCGAGAACTGGATGGCATGGCCGCAGGATAAGATCGTGTACGAGACCGGTCTGAGCACCGAACTTACAAATCCCGAGACGCTGGATGTTAAGCTGGAAGCCGGGCTGTACAAGGTGGAATGCACGGCTAAGGACGAGTATGGTAAGGAAGTGAAAGCATTCCTGCCCCTGATGGTCCTGCCCGACTGGAACGAGAAGCAATTCAGCATTAAACTGCCTTCGGTAGTAAAGGTGAGGGAAAACCCGGTCGAGGTCGGCAAGAATGCCCAGGTTATGTGGGGGTCAGGGTATAACCAGGCGCGCTGTTTTATTGAGATCGAGCATGACGGAGCGATCCTGAAACGGTACTGGACACAGCCGGGCATGACCCTGCATTCGTTCAAGTATCCTGTGACGGAAAATTTAAGGGGTGGGTTCACGGTCCACCTAACCCAGGTACGTGAAAACCGCGCTTACATTAACAACCTGCCGGTCTATGTGCCCTGGGACAATAAGGAACTGGAAGTGTCCATCGCGACTTTGCGCGACAAATTACAGCCCGGTGAGAAAGAGACCATGACCCTGGAAATAAAGGGCAAGAAGCAGGAGATAACCGCGGCCGAGATAGTCGCGACCCTTTACGATTTTTCTTTAGACCAGTTCTACCCGCACAACTGGTACGCGTTCAGTTTTTTCAAGTACGACTACAGCCGTTTATACGCCTCGTTCGTGAACAATGCCCAGGGTTACGAGACCTGGCGCTGGTACTGGAACCCGGATGTTTACTACCCGGAAATGACCTATGTCCATTTCCCCGGCTACGTAATAGAAAATTTCTTCTATTATCAGTTCCCTTCCATAAGCAAGGTGATATACAGCGATGAGACGTTCGAAGGCAAGGAGGGCAGGTTCAAGGGCAAGGTGATCGACGTGCGGACCGGCGATCCGCTCGTCAACGCGGTTGTGAGGGTTGAAGATATCGGTCGGTCAGATACGACCGATGAAAAGGGCATGTTTGCGATCAATGAAGTTCCGGCCGGCACCTATAATGTGGTGGCAGAATACCCGGGCTATGATTACAAAAGCGTTGCTGACGTTAAAGTCGTGGCCGGAAAATACACGATCGTTAATTTCAAATTGACGACGAGCACCGATGATTATTATGCAAATGGTGTACCGGGTGCACCACAGCGCGCAATGAATCAATCTGTAACCTTAACCGGCCACGCGGTAGCTGCCGATGAAGTGACTCGAGCGCCGGCAAAAGGCGACGGCGGCGCGCGCGCAGAGGCGCCAGCGCCGGTAACGCTCGCGGCCGGGGAGCTTGGGGCTGATTTCCGGGGACGCGATGGCGGCGGTCTGGTCGCAGGAGGCGGATTGACGCCGATCGACCTTAAGAACGTCGTGATCCGGAAAAATCTGAACGAGACCGCGTTTTTCTATCCGCACCTGCTCATGGATAAGAACGGGATCGTGAAGATCGAGTTCACCATGCCCGAGGCTTTAACCAAGTGGAAATTCCTGGGATTCGCGCACGGCAAGAAATGCGAAAGCGGGGTGGTGAGCGGGTTCACCGTGACCCAGAAAGAACTCATGGTTCAGCCCAATGCCCCGCGGTTTTTGCGCGAAAGCGACACGGTCTTTTTCACGGCAAAAGTCATCAACATGTCGGACAAAACTCTTGAGGGCAAGGTTCAGCTCGATCTCAAGGACTTCATGACCGACCAGCCGGCGAATGAACTGCTGAAAATCGCCGGTCACGTACAGTCTTTCAAGCTCGAAGCCAAGGCGTCCGCGGCGTTCTCATGGCGGTTGTGCGTGCCCAAAGGAACAGGACCTTTGACCTACACGGTCGCGGCAAAGAGCGGTAAGTACTCTGACGGCGAGACCGGCGCCTTGCCGGTTCTGTCCACGCGCATATTCCTGACCGAATCCGTACCGCTCAATATCCGCGGACCAGCGGAAAAGACGTTCACGTTCGAACGCTTAAAGCAGATCGGCGTGTCAAAGACCATGGAGCCGTTCAAGTTCACCCTGCAGATGGCTTCCAACCCGGTGTGGTACGCGATCCAGGCGTTGCCATACCTTGTCGAGTTCCCGTACGAGTGCACTGAGCAGGTGTTCAACCGCTATTACGCGAACAGCCTTGCCGGTCATATCGCGAATTCAGACCTGAGGATCAAGGAGGTCTTTGACCAGTGGCGCGGCACCGACGCCTTGAAATCGAACCTGGAAAAGAACGAGGAACTGAAATCGGTAATGCTTATGGAAACGCCGTGGGTGATCCAGGCGCAGGACGAGACCCAGGCAAAACGCAGTGTCGGGATCCTGTTCGAGGAGAACACGCTGAAGAGCAACCTTAATTCCGCTTTCAACAAGCTGAAGAACTACCAGTACCAGGACGGCTCATGGCCATGGTTCCCGGGCGGTTACCCTGATCCCTATATCACTCTATACATAACCACCGGGTTTGGCCGGTTGCAGCACCTGGGCGTGAAGACCGATGTCTCCCTGGCAATGCAGGCGATCGATTACCTGGACCGGTGGGTCCGCGACATATATGACCATTGCATTAAGTCAGCGAATAACCTGACGCCTATGATCGCGCTGTACCTGTATTGCCGCAGCTTCTACCTGGAATCAAAGCCGCTTTCATCTTATTATAAGGAAGCGGTCGACTATTTTGTAGGACAAGGAGAAGAATACTGGCTGACCCTGGATTCACGGTTAAGCCAGGGATATCTCTCGCTTGCTCTAAACCGGTTTAAAAAACTGGAGATTCCTCAGAAGATACTGGCATCGATAAAAGAACGGAGCGTTTCGGACGAGGAGATGGGCATGTTCTGGCGCGAGGATGAATTGTCGTGGTGGTGGTACCGCGCGCCCATCGAGACCCAGGCGCTCATGATCGAAGCGTTCTCCGAGGTGACGGACGATACGATCGCCATGGAAGACTGTAAGGTCTGGTTATTGAAACAGAAGCAGACCCAGAACTGGCAGACGACCAAGGCCACGGCCGATGCCATATACGCGCTGATACTGCGCGGCACCGACTACCTGGCTAATACGAAACTGGTCGGGGTTACGCTGGGCACAGAACTGGTGAAACCGGAAAATGTGGAGGCAGGAACCGGTTTCTATGAATCAGCATGGAACAAAAGCGAGATCAAACCTGAGTTTTCTAAGGTGACGTTAATTAAAGAAGACAAAGGTATCGCTTGGGGCGGGGTGCACTTCCAGTATTTCGAGGAAATGGATGCGGTCACGACGCACGAAACGAACCTCAAGCTGGACAAGAAACTTTTTGTCAAGCGCGAGACCAAGAAAGGAACGGTCATCGAGCCGTTGAAGGGTCCGCTTAGTGTCGGCGATATTATGACCGTGCGGATCGTGCTCAGGGTCGACCGCGACATGGAATACGTCCACCTCAAGGATATGCGGGGGAGCGGTTTGGAACCGGTCGATGTCCTTTCTTATTACCAATACCAGGATGGTCTTAGATATTATCAGTCGACCAAGGATATCGCGACCCACTTCTTCATTGACTACCTGCCTAAGGGAACATACGTGTTTGAGTACGATCTTCGGGTCCAGTTAAGGGGTAAGTACCAGAACGGCGTTGCCGAGATCCAGTGCATGTACGCTCCCGAATTCAACAGCCATTCGGCAAGCCAGTGGCTGGAGGTGAAGTAAGGAGGGGAGGGGTTGACTTCAATTCGAAAACAGATAAAATAAGATACAGAAAAAAGTACACAAGGAGGTTATATGAGTCTTATACTGATACTCTTGCAGGTCCTGGGAACAGGGCCGCAAAGTCCCTGGTTCCCGGGGATCACGGGTACTGGCGGACCAGATGCTTACGGATACCGCTGGATCGACAGCGATACCACCGGTGGGCCGGCTTACGGATGGATCAATATCAAAGGGATTGGAACCGAGATCACAGGTCTGGCCGATGATAACACCGCGGGACCATTCAGTGTCGGTTTTGACTTACCGTATTATTGGTACACGGTCAATTCTTTTTTTGTCGGGTCCAACGGGTATATCGCGTTCGGTGACAATACCCTGGAAGCGCATCCATTCCAGACATTCCCCAGTCCGACCGGACCAAACAACACCCTGGCACCGCTCATGGCTGACCTTGACCATTCAGTGGGGAACGCGACATGCTGGTACTGGACCAATGCTGCTCAAGACACCTGTATCGTCCAGTATGACAGTGTGCAATTCTGGAATGTGGGCACAAGCTGCAATACTTTTGAGATCATCATGAGCCGCGCTGACAGCGCGATCCTTTTCCAGTACCAAACCCAGAACGGAACTGCGCCGGGCGGCGGCAATAACCTGACCGTCGGGATCGAGAATGTCTCGGGCACGCTCGGCCTGCAGTACTTGCACGATAACGTGCCGGCGGGCAACGCGCTGCATAGCATGCTGGCGATCCGCTTCTATCCGCCGACATCGACGTCATACCAGGTCCATGACATCGCGGTGTGGAGCATGATGAACGATGTTTCCGGCGGGTTCTTTGTCTACAACAACGATCCGGTCGATTTCTGGGGTGAGATAAAGAATACCGGAAATCAGACGGAAGCGGCATTCAACGTGTTCTGCCAGGTTCGTAATTCCGGCAATACGGTTATTTATGCCGATACGATAAACGTCGCGTCGCTCGCGCCTGGGGCCGTGGATACCCTGCAGTTCACACCGACCTTCAGCACGACCACGGACGGCGTATACCGGCTGAGGGTAAAATCGTTATTGACCGGCGACATGACGCCCTCGAACGATTCTCTGATCACCGAGTTCAGGGTCGTTACCTATCCGGTGCAGCTGCAACATGACCGTAATGTAGTTGATGCCGGATACGCATGGAACGGAATCAACTCGGGTTATGGAGCGGAATTTACTCCTCCACGTTACCCGACCAAGATCAACACTGCTAATTTCTATGTGGCGCAGCAGACGTCGAACCCGCCGGTGCATGTTCAGATTATCGATGATGACGGCAGTAACGGCGATCCGGGCACGATACTATTTGATTCACTGGTTACGGTTTACGATTCGGGCTGGTACAATATCGATCTGGCTCCTTACAATTTACAGGTGACATCCGGCACGTTCTACATCGGCTGCATCAGCGAGTACGCGTCTGATCCTTATATGGGTATGGACACGATCGGCGTCGCGAACAAAAGGACCTGGGAATACACTGGTTCCTGGGCGCCGTATCGAGACGGCCAAAGACAGGACGTGATGATCCGGGCAATGGTCGACTTTGGCACCGGCGTTGCAGAACTGACGCCGAAAGCCGGCGACAATGGGGTTAGGATCTACGCTCAGCCCAATCCGTTCAACCGGATAACCGCGATCACCTGTCTTCCCAATACCAGGACGCTGAAGATCTACGACGCGGCCGGCAGGATGGTGCGGCGCGTTGATAATCTCGGCTCTAGCGAATACAGCTGGGATGGCTGTAACGACCGCGGCGTGAAACTGAGCCCTGGGATCTATTTTGGCGTGACCAATAACCAGGAGATCTTAAAGCTCATCATCGCACGATAAAGTCTAACACACTAAACAAAAAAGGGGCGCTTTCAGCGCCCCTTTTTGTTTTTCGCAAGCAGATCATTTCAATACGATGATCGGTTGTACCTGTTTTGTCGATGGTGTCTGCAGGGCGATGAAATAAGTGCCCGCGCTCAGGTCATTCAGATCCAGTCTGATGTCATGCACGCCCGCTTGTCGCTGCCCGGCATCGATCATTCTGACCAGCTGACCGGCCGTGTTGTATAGTTTTAGGGTAGCCAGACCCGGCTGCGCCAGCGTGAACCTGACCGTCGAACTTGTATTAGTCGGATTCGGGAATATTCGAAATCCGTTATTCATGCTGTTACTAGCCGTTCGCTCTTCAATATCAAATATCCGCCAGGAATGGTCATAGACATGCTGTGCCCAGTAGTCGGCAAGGACCAGGGCGGTATCGGGCGTGCCGTAAATATCGTGCCAGTTCGCGAGCACAATGGCAAATACCATGGTGACCGACTCGTCAGTTTCCAGATCGAACGGGCCGCTTGACATCAGGAATCGTTGGTCATCTGGAGCAAACGGCATTGTGTCATAAGGCTCATAGGCGCCGTTCTGGTAGTTATAACCGGCCAGTGTCAGATAACGCTGCGGATCGGTATTCGGCTCAAAGCTTAACGTGAAACGTTTGTAAGCTGTCATGCCTTGTTGGGGATTTTCCGAGGGATCGCGCCAGTCCGGCGTATTGTCCAGGTCCACGTCCCACATATAAGGGGGAAGGTTGACGACATAATAAGCGCTGTCCTGTTCATACTGATCAAGGATGCCGTCGCTATCCTTATCCTGGCCCGGCACCAGGTCAAACGGGGTCTGGAGCAGGTCAAAGCCGATCACCCCCGGAAATTCAGACCAGCCAGATTCTGGTTCTTCCTGCCATTGGTAGCCAAGGTTATCCGCGATGTACCACAAGCCATCAATGAAATAGTGCTTTTCGATAATTCCTGATATCCTGTCATTCGCAGCGCTGCCTGATTCATTACCGATATCACAGTCAGTGACAACACCGAAGTAACAATCATGGAGGTTATGACCTGAAACATTTTTGAACTCATATGTCATGAATGCGATATCCTCGATCGCTGGCAGATTCCAGACATAAACCGTCTGGTATACCTCAATGCCGATGGGCCTGGTATCACCGGGCACGTGCCATGTGGAATCGCAATCGTTGAAACAACACCAGGAATCCTGGTGTGAAAGCGCGGTTTGGGGCGCCATTGAGAACACACCTTGCGGAGGCGGCCAGGGAGATGGGTACATAAAAATAATGGCATTTGTGTCGTTTGTCGGCATGCCTTCCAGACCTGGTCCGAGTTCACATTCACCGCCATGCGGTGAATAACCAACCGTGACAAGCGTATCGCCACTTGCAGAATCAACCGTGCCATACCAGAATCCAGCGCCAAAGATATAATTGTGGCCGCTGCCTTTTGGCCACCATAAGCCCGATCCGCCGCCCTGAGTCTGGCCGAACTTGCCGAAGTTGGAGATGGACAATTCAACCTGGTTGATATTGTGGACCTTTATCTGGAATGGTCGTCCAGGAGATGTTGGAAACCTCGTGCTTGCGAGCATTAGAAAAGCTATGATTGTGCTGATCCCTATGATCACATATTTCTTCATATTTCCTCCTTTGATAATATAAGACCGTTTTAAAGGTTTGTCAAGGTGCGTAAATATCGGCATGCTCTCGCCTCCTTACCTTATCACCACGAATTTGCCGACCTGTTCACCGACATCGGATTGGACGTGGAAGACATAGATACCGCTCGCCACGAGCTGGCGGTTCTCGCTCAGAAGGTCCCACCACTCGTCGCCGCCGTTGAAGTTGGATAGCTCGGAACCACTGCTCGAGGTCGTATTGTTGATATGCGTGAGCGTCTTGACCAGTTCCCCGTTGAGATTGAAGATCCGGACCGTACAGGTAGACGGCAGGTTGATGAAGCGCAGCCGGAAGGACTGCTGCCACTCATTGGTAATGATGTACGGGTTCGGCACCACCTTCACGTTGAGGGTCAGGACCGAATCCAGCTGCACCTTCGCCGGCGTGGACGTGATCTTCACCCGCCCGTTGATCGGCGCCGGTAGATAGGCCGGATCCGCGCTCACAGTCCACAAATCACCGTCATCGGGCCGCGGATCGCCAATCTTCAGGTCCGGACCACCTTTTAATAGTACAATACCGCTGCAAATATAAATATACCGCGTGCCGGTCGGCAAGCCACCCGGCGGGTCATAGACCAAGGTATCCAGGTTATTAGTCGCCGCCCAACTGCTCTGAAAACACCAACCGTCGGCCAGCGTATCGGTAATGCCCGCTTTGAACGGGATCGTATCACCAGTCATCAGATCGACCACGACAACGCTGTTCACCGAATCGCTGCCGTGCGCCTTGATCCAGGTCACCTCGAAATCGTTGCCCCGGTACGCCCAGTTCGTCGCGATCGCCCGGGGCGCCACCAGCGATTCCGGATAAGTGCCGGTCATGATCACCGTGTCAAAGATCGACACGTTGGACGGGATGTCATACCGCTTGAAGATCGGCGATACGCTCAAACCCTGAAATTCCTTGAACTCGTACGGCGCCACGGTGATCGTCAACGAGGTGTCGAACGCCAACACCGCTTTGCAGCTGTCCACGTGATCACCGGCATTGTCGACAAGATAGGTAGTATATATCGGATCAAATCTCTTCACCGTGTCCAATTTATATGACCCGAACTCCAGGTACATCGGATCATCGGTCATCTGCAGGGGATAGGTGATCGCCACATCGATGTTGTTGGTCGCCAGCACCGGGTTACCCGATTCAGATTCGATCGTGAAACTGCCCGGGATGTAGTTCGCTGGCTCGCGTCGCGGCACTGCCGGCATCGAATTATACCCGCTTTCGAACACGATCGTGTACCAGGTTGAATCTGTTTCTTTCACCCGGTTCCAGTCGAACGCCGATACCGCGTAATAGTACGTGAAACCGTTGCGCACGTCCGTATCCGTGTACGAATGGACAAGACCTGTATTGGACGCGACCAGGGTTTCACTGCCGATCACTTCGCTGAACGTGATGTCATCGTACAGGTCAAAGGTCGCCAGCTTATCCCAGGATCCGGCCTGTGTAGTCTTGCTCTTATAGATCCCAAACCCCTGAAAATCATACTGTAGATAAAACGGATCTTGGATCGGTGAACTGGGCGGTACGTTGTGAACAAATTCATAGTATTTATCAGGGGTTTTTTCCGAGAGGTCATCCCAGATGAGAACCACTTCATGATCACCGGGAACGCATGACAGGTGTGGCGCTGGGGGAGGACCAGGAACGATCCAGTTCCGGTCAAAACAGTACTGAACAGGATAGTCTATTTTGACGATCGCGGTATCCGGGATCTCTATAACACCATCATACCACTCTGCGAACATTATGGCATAGACTATGGTTATCAGCGAATCCGGAAGAATATCAACCGGACCGCACGCCATGAGAAATCGCTGGTCATCAGGCGCCGGAGGGATCGTGTCGAAAGGACAGTATTCGCCGGTCTTGAAATTATACCCGGCCATGGTTATGTATCTTTCATTATCCTTGTTCGGTTCAAGGTTCAGGGTGAAGCGCTTGAGCGCGGTCATGCCCAGCTGGGGATTTTCCGAGGCATCGCGCCAGTCCGGAACCCCGTCATAGTCAGTATCCCATTTGTAATCAGGCAGGTTTGAACAGTACCACGTGCTGTCAGTTTCGTGTTCGTCCGGGATACTGTCTTCATCCTTATCCATGCCCGGAACCAGGTCCCAGGGACTTTGAAGGAAGTCGCAGCCTATCGTGCCGGGGAATCCGGCCCAGCCCGCTTCTGCGACTTCCTGCCATTGAAAGCCGACATCATCCACCCACAGTGATTCACTGTCAACAACATACCACCTGCCAATGATACGCCACAATCGGTCATTGGCCGCGGTCCCGGATTCGTAGCCGATATCATTGTCCATGCAGAGACCGAAATAGCATTTGTAAAGAGTATCTCCGCTCACGTTTTTTATATCATACTTCACAAAGACAACGTCATGAAGATATGGCAGGGTCCAGCCGTAGATCGTCTGATAGATCTCGATCCCGATCGGTTTTGTGTCGCCGGGCATGTGATAAGCCGGATCGCAGTCATTGTAGCAGCACCATGCGTCCCGGTCGGAAATGCCATTCTGCGGCGCCATGGGGAAATATTCAAGCGGCGCGGGCCATGGCTCCGGCTGGATGTAGATCCTGACATATGGCAGGAGTTCGTCTTGATCTTTCAGCCCGGGCTTGAATTCTGTTTCACCGCCGTGCGGTCCATACCCGATAGTGACCGATGTATCGGTATTCGATCTGTCCAGAGCGCCAAACCACAGGCCGGCCCCGAATATGTAGTTATGGCCACTACCGGGTGGCCACCACCCCGGTCCCATTTTGCCGAAATTTGAAACATACAGTTCAATGTTGTTCAGGTCGTAGAGGAGTATTTCCCAATCCCGGCCGTTATTATTGTTTGTGACCGGCGTGTAGGCTAATAGTAAATTAGATATTAAAATCATGTATATTGCATGATAATGTAAACTCATAAATCCTCCTTTATGTATGCATATAAAGACATATTATTATAATGCGGGGGTGTGAAAAAAGCGTGAAACGCCAGATATTTAAACGAATTAAGTTACTTTAGCACGCAATTTTACGATTTCTTCCTGATAATAACGCCGTTTTTCTTCAACCCAGTCATCATACCAGCCTGTGGCAAAACCATCACGATATATGGCTGCCAGCCATCGCATTATTGCCGGTCTGGAATGTTTTTCTTTCTTGGCTTCTATAACCAGATCTTCGAACTGGCTGACATCGGTCCAGACGCAGACATGAGGAGCCAGCTGGTAAAATCCCTTATCGATCCTAAGAGCCGAATCGAGAATACCGGCTGATCTGAAAACTTCCCTTACATGCTGAACCGCTTTGCGCAGGTTGCTCTTGCCTTTTCGCAAGGTCGTGTCATACCATAATTTTTCGATCAAAATATCCTGATTTACTTTGTCGGCGCTGTTCAGGATAAGATAGAACAACAATTTTTGAGCTTTTGCCGTGCGCCAGTCGCGATCATCGATCTTTCTGCCATTAACAGCAAGGCTGGGATGCCCGAAAAACATTGCTTCAAAGATCACCAGATGGGCTGGATATCTTTTGACCACGGATATCGCGTATTTGCCCGCGATGGAATTGGTTGTGATCAACCGGAGAAGACCCGGGTCCTGGACCAATGCCCGGATAAAAAGGTAATCATAATCTTTTGTCCGGCCGATGCGAAGGGCGTGGTCCAGGTATTTTGCGGCTTTGTCATTATCGTGTCGGGCAGCCATAAGCGAAGCCGATTCAATATTGACCATGAATAGATCCTGCGGCTGTTTGAAAACTTGAGCCAGGTTTAAAGCTTTTTCCAGGATATCTCCGGCAGTCGAATATTTCCCCTGCGCCTTCATCAGTCTGGCTTCTGATACGAGAAAAGGTATGGTCTCGGCGTCATCGCGCTGCTTTTTTATCTTCCATATCATCGCGATGTTATTTTCGGCATCATCCAGCATACCTTCCGCGATATTTATCCGGCACAGCTCGTGGAGCGAAGAAGCGATCAGCCAGGGAACGCCGGTTTTTTCCGAGAGGTCGAGCGATTTCAGAATGAATTCACGCGCCGCTTGGCGATCGCCGAGTTCCTGGTGGAGCAGGGCATATCCTTTCCAGATCGTCGTCATGGACCACTGGTCATCATAGCGGCTGCAAAGTTTCAATCCCGTTTCGAGAAGGGCGCGGCTCTCATCGATATGTCCGAGGAACAATCCGACACGCGCGGCATTGTAGAACCCGGCGCCGCAGCCGGGCGAAAAACGGTCCTTTAGCAAACGCGCCATTGCCACCAGTTGATCGTATGCTCTATGGAGATTACCCTGTTTTAGTTCGCAGATCGCGGAATTATTCAGAATGCTGACTTCCAGTTCCAGGAATCTTTTTTTATGCGCGATGCGAAGGGCGTTCTTAAAGTACACGCGGGCGCGGGTTAAGAACTTACCGCCCAT
>DASVHD010000012.1 GCA_036382775.1 bacterium
CTAAACGGCAAGCGTGGGGAAATCATTCAGAGGCGAACAGAAAAACTGGCTCTGGCCAGGGTCAAACGGTCGGAATATTATAACCAATTTTCCACCTTAAATCCGACCCCTGTTTTGTCCGATTCCCGCTGAACCAGTACAGCGGTACTACCCAGCCAGCCGGTAAACAAAATCAATATCCCGAACAAACGGCAAAAACGAATAAATGACAATAGGCCTTTATTTGTTATAAGCATATATGTATTCAATCCTCCGGATCTATTACATGCATAATCCATGCCTGATAAAACCGCAAAAAGTTGTGATTTTTCTATCTATTCGGAGCGAGAGGTGTCTCAGCTGTTAAACCTGTCTCAAAACGATACAATGAATAAATCCTCCAATTACTAATTACGTAATCGTATAATTACTTTCATTTATCCAGTGCCACGCAGAGGAACGCGGGTTTAGTGTTTACGTAGCAGTGAATCGATCGTTATCGTTATATCTTAAGCGCCTTCACTACGAACTGATGAGTTCTTTTGCTGCCTTCACGAACTTCCATCATCAGGAAATAAACACCCGGTGATAATTTGTCACCATAGCTGATCTTGTGATATCCAGGCGAAAATGTTCCTTCGCAGATCTTATCGATCAATCGGCCCGAAATATCATAAACCAGCAACTTCATCCACGCCGGCGCGGGTAATGCCAACCTGATCACGCCTTTTTCATAAAATGGATTGGGGACAAAACCGGTCAGGGAGAATTCCGTAGGCACTGCGTTCGCAGGAGTTTCCATGATGCTGAGCGCTTCGATGACAAAAGAATCGCTGGTATAGAAGATCGCAGTATTGCTGCTGTTCGTGAGTTTTATCCGGGCGTCCATGGACGTTGCACCGCTCGGTATAGTCCACTCATAATTACCCTGATTTGTCAGGTTGGCAACGATCTGAGTATAGCTGCCACCGCCATCCAGGGAATACCCCAGGGTGACCTGCGCAATGCCGCCAAGCTGGTTCCACGTAATATAGTACTTGCGTGATGTGAACCATACATTGCCCAGAGCCGGTGAGGTGATAGCGAGTATCGGAGGAATAATGTTAAACGTATCACTCAGTCCACAAACCGAAGGAAGCGCCGTATTGGCAACCTTTATCCTGCTTACATATGAGAAGACTTCTGGTAGCGTCCATTCGTAATAACCGGAGTTTGTGACATTCGTCGCGATTGACGTCCACGTCTGTCCACCGTTCAGAGAATAGGAAATATCAGCATTGCTGAAGGAACCGACGGTCCGCCATGTAATGTAGTATTTCCTGCCGGAAATAAAGATATCGGCAGATGTCGGCGTGGTTATATCTATTATCTGTGGATGTATTGAGAAAAGTTCACTTTCATCATTGACAATCGGATTTTGGACGTTGATAACCTTTACCAGACAGACATCGGAGCTGACAGTTGGTGCCGTCCACTCGTAGCTGCCGCTATTGGTAACGTTGTTAACGATGTTTATCCAGCTGCCGCCGTTATCCGTTGAATACTGGATATTCACCGTCGCGATGGTTCCAGCCCATTGCCAGACGATAAAATATTTCCTACCCGAGATCATGTGGTCGCCGGTTTTTGGCGAAGTGACATTGATCATCTGCAGGGGGATCTGGAATATATCGCTCTGATCATAGACCGCGAGATTACTGTAGTTGGTGACTTTGACCACACAGTTATTCGAAGGCGTATTGGGAATGGTCCATTCATAACTGCCGGAATTAGTAACGGTCTCAATGATCGTGTTCCAGACATTGCCACCATCGGTCGAATATTCTATCTTAACATTCGCAAATGCGCCGGTATACCACCAGGTAATGTAGTATTTGCGGCCGATTATCCACTGGACGTTCAGAGCGGGTGATGTCACAGTTATCGTCTGCGGAATTATGGCAAAAGTATCGCTCCAGCCAAAACAGTCAGTATTGGCGGCGTTTATTACCCGAACGACCGCGAGATCGGTTGGCGTATTGGGAATGGTCCATTCATAGTATTGGCTGTTAGATATATTGGTCGCGACCTGAGTCCAGTTCAAACCGCCGTCGATCGAGTATTCGATATTGACCAAAGCAAATTCTCCCTGGTAATCCCACGTAACGTAATACTTCCTGCCGACAATGAAATCATCACTGGCTATCGGATAGGTGACATTTATTGTCTGTGGCCATATGGTGAAAGTCTCGCTGATGGCTTCAACGCCGGGATTTTCATAGTTTCTGATGCGTATCAGACACTCATTAGAGGGAGCATTCGGGATCGTCCATTCGTACTCACCGTCATTGGTTGTCGGGGACACGATATTTACCCAACTGAAACCGCCGTCATAGGAATAATCGATTACGGCACTTACAAAAGTACCGTTCGTTTTCCAGATAATGAAATATTTCTTACCTACGACCCAATAGCTTGCCGCCGTCGGGTATAATATCTGGATCTGCTGGTGAACTATTGAAAAATACCCGCTTTCAAAAAAATCGGAGCCACTGGTGTTTTGGACCCTGATCCGGCAACTATCGGTCGTATAATTCGGGACGTCCCACAAATAACTGCGCTGGGTATTACTCACCGTGGCAATACTGATCCAGGGACCGTTGTTGATTGAATATGAGATGGTTACCTGATTGGGCGCTGTAAAATTCTTACTGTACCAGGTTATAGGGCACTTTGCGCCGACCAGGAATGTATCGCAACTAAGCGGCGCGAGAACTCTGATCTGATATGGTATGAGCGAAGACGTATCCGCGATAACGAATTGATCGCTTGCGTCCCATATAGCTGAATTTTGTGCATTACCGACGTTTATAACGGCATTCGTCAGCGGAAAAGTATCGCAAGTCCATACATAATAGCCGGTATTCGGCGCGGACAATGTGATATTCCCCAGCGTATATGTTATCCATACGTTCGGGAACCCGCCGGCCCATTTCCACCTTATCGGATGCTTGTTTTTAATGAAGAACGTATCTACCAATGCTGGTCTGGTGACTGTGATCGTACCGTCACCTATCACGAATGTCGTATCACTCATGTCGTAACAGTCAATGTCGCTCGTATTTATTACTTTCAAAAGGCAGGTCGCCCAGACGCAGCTCGGGACTTCCCACAAATAATCGCCATCGTTAGCCGTACTGGCTATGATCGTCTGCCAGTTCAGGCCGCCGTCGATCGAATACTGCAGCATCACATTGGCAAAGCTTCCATTTGCATTCCAGTTAATCTGCATGCTGTCGCCCTCAATGAGAAATTCACCGCCGTTCGGATGGGTCACGGTTATGGTCGGTCGCACAATCCTGAAAACTTCGCTCAGATCATAGCTGTTCGCGTCGTCGTTACTGGTTATCTTTATACCGCAGGAATCGGAAATATAATAAGGCAACGTAACAATATAGCTACCGTCATTGGCAGTGCCGGCAGTGATCAGCCACCACTGTACTCCGGATTGGGTCTTATACCATAGTTCAAGTTTCACACTGCTCACGTTGCCGCGCCAGTTCCAATGGATGGGATAGATTTCGCCGGCTACCAGAGATTTTCCGCTGTCCGGGTCGAATATAGAAAATGTCGGGATCTGGACCGTGAAATTGCCATCACTTGCATCCCAGCAGTTGATATCGGCAGTATTTGTTATCTTGACGCGGCACTGATTCGATGGAATATTGGGAACCGTCCAGACATAATCACCATCATTTGTCGTCGATGCCACGATCTGATTCCAGTTTAGACCGCCATCCGAAGAGTACTCAAGCTTGACTGCGCTGATCGTACCGGTCCAGTACCAGTGTATCGGGCAGAGGTCTCCCACGACATAATTCTCCCCTCCATTAGGTGTTATGACCTGTAATCCGGTCGACAATATCGAGAAATTCGCATCGCTCATGTCAACACAGCCTGGATCTGCCGTATTTGACACCTGGACGCGGCAGTTATTGGAAGGCGTGTTTGGGGCAGTCCAGAGATAGCTTCCGTCATTTGGCGTAGAACCGACGATCGAAATCCATGTCGAACCGGCATCAGTCGAATAGTCTATCTTTACATTCACAATACTACCGGTCCAATCCCAATAAATTGGATAGGAATATCCGGCAGTATAACCTTCGCTGCCGTTAGGCGCGATCACCGTGATCGTATTGGACGAAATAGTAAAATCACCATCGCTTGTACCATAGCAATTCGCGTCAGTTGTGTTAGTAATTTTGATACGGCAGTTCGGCGAAGGGGCATTGGGAACCTGCCAGATATATTCACCGTCGTTTGGCGTCGATGCAATAACCGTTGTCCAGGAACTCCCGCTGTTCGTTGAGTACTCGATCATGACATTGGTAAACTGACCGGTCCAATCCCAGTGGATCGGGAAGTATTCGCTGATCCTTATGACATTACCTCCATCAGGTTTCTTGACATCGATCGTCGGACGCGCGACAGTAAAACTACCGTCGCTGAGATCATTAATGGCAGGATTTGCAACACTCGCTACTCTTACAAAACAGTTTGTCGAAACGGTATTAGGGATCGTCCACAAATAATCACCATCATTTGAGGTTGATGATGCAATAAGGAGCCAGTTACCACCCCCGTCGGTCGAATACGCGATCTCTACGTTGGTAATTGTTCCTTCCCAGTTCCAATGAACCGGATGTTTATTGCCAACAATCCACGATTCGCCTCCATTAGGCATTGTAACAGTGATACCTTGTCCCACGGCTACAACCATGGATATCAATACTAAAACAATCATCTTTTTAAACATAACAACCTCCTTGTTCTATAAAACTATAGCTTTATAGTTTTACAGCTATATAAAATATAACCATTCACGCGGTATTGTCAATATCTCGATTGAATGCATAATATATTCCCAAAACGCTCATAAAAACTTACGATTTTTCTATCTATTCGGAACGAAAGGTGTCTCAGCTGTTAAACCTGTCTCAAAACGATACACCGGTCAAATCCTCCAGTGCTTGACATTATTTTTCACGCAGATATAATTATCAGCGAGGTGAGAATACCATGATAGTTGACACACTTTTATTATCCACCGTTTTAATGATCTCCAGCGGTTTTGCTTTTGAAAATGACGCGCACACGGTCGCTTTGTGGCATTGCGACGAGGGCAGCGGGAATATTCTCAGGGACGCGAGCGGCAACGATCATGACGGCGAATTGAACGGCGGCGCCGGCTGGGACACAAAGGGCGCCTCCGGATCGTGCCTTTCGCTGGATGGCATCAATGATTATGTCGAAGTACCTACAAAGGACGATCTTATTCCGTTGAAGGAATTGACCCTTGAACTCTGGGTCAAGATCTCGGACTATCCTCCCACTCATTTCGCCCTTCTGTCCAAATCAGACAATTACCACGGCGGCAGCGGATATTTATGGGGAATTGAAAATACCGGCAAACCCAAATGCTATTTTAGAACCACCGACTGGAAATTTTCGCAGACCCAGGTGCCTCTTGATGAATGGGTATACTTAGCCGTGACGATAAGCCAAAAAAAGCTGCGGTATTATCTGAATGGCAAGGAAACTGACCATTTCGCTGTAGATACCAAAAACGATAACGCCTCCACGGAACTAAAAAACAACGATTTTCCGCTGATCATCGGTCGCACGGAGAATACCAATATTTATTTTTTGAATGGCCTGCTCGATGAGATACGAATATCCGACATCGTCCGTTCAGCCAAAGAAATCAACGACACATGGCTGCGCAATAAAGGTTTTAAACAAAAAACGTCTGTCATATTCCTGAAAAACGGTGATAAAATTTCCGGTGAAATAATAACGCCGGTCAAAATCGCATTTGAGACACCATACGGATTATTGGATGTGCCACTTATAGAAATAACAACGGTCGAATTTGGAGACAATCCAGGAACCGACCTGATGATAGTCCCTTCCGGGCAGTTCCAGGGTTCAGCTAAGGCAGATTCTTTCTATATTCAGAGCGATTACGGAAAGATGACAGTCCGCAAAGAGCAGATCCAAAGAATAGAACATTAAGTCCTTTTACCCTTAATTATTTTTAGGTAGTTCTCGACCCGCCAAATAGTGTGGCGGGCTCGAATAGTATTAACCTTCGAGTAGATTTTGTGTTCCTTACCGGGAATTAACTCGTAAGAGTTTTATAAAAGCCTTACGGCTTAACTCCATGACATTGAATAACCCAATTTCCAATTACATAATTACCGATTACTTAATAACTTATTTTTTCTCCTTTTCCAGCGCCACGCCGATGGGCGTGATCGAGGTTGTATGGGGCGGCCCCTCCCATCCCCAGTGCGACAATACCAAGGGAATGAAAATAACATTGGGATCGAACGGATCCTGGATAAATCCGGGTATGGAAAATCCGATCGCGACGTAATCACTGTATTTATCATAGATCACCTGACCGGAACCGCTCTGCCCGGACGTGCTCAGCGTAATTGCCAGGGAATCATAACAGGGAAATCCGTACGGGCTGCTGTCCGCTTCGACCCAATTCGTATCCGCACTCCACATGATGGTATCGTTTCTGTTATCATGCTTTGATACGATAGGGAATTTTAACAGTCTGATCATGCTCTTCTGCTGGATGAGTCCAAAACTGTCCAGCAGCCGGCTAAAAAACTTTTTGTTCTCGCGCCAGATCGTATCGAACGGAGTTTCAGTCCAATACTCTTTTTCCGGAGACAGCTGAACCAGGATCGTGTCATTCTTCGCGTCAAAAACATAAAGCGTCAGCCAGGCCATGCCGCTCGCGTCATAATCGTCAAAATAAGTAAAATATGCGAATTTACCCTGGCGCGACCAGCCGACCGGGAAGAACCTTGTCTCCATGAATGAGCCATACACGTTACTCGTATCACTGGCATCGACCGGCGGACTGTTATCATAAAAGCTGACTTCTTCAGGCTGCCGGTACATCATCGCCGATGTTTTCTGAGCCCACGCTGCTGGTGCCATGAAGATGATTGTGACAGTAACGGTGGTCGTGACTAAGATCATATTATGAAAATAACGTCGATACCTCATATACCCTTTTCGCATTTATCATTCTAATCTACGGATAGCCGTTGTCAACCAGTTGAATGTATTTGAGATTGCTTCGACTCCCTCGACAAACACGGGATCCTGCGATGACAGAACAACCGCGCCACGATAGCATTGACAGAGCATGCTTTTCCGGGTATCATAGATAAACATGATGATCAATAGAAAGATATAGTGGAACACACGAAGAAAAAGAAAGTAAAACGCATAGCTTTTATCGGCAACTATTTACCGCGTAAATGCGGTATCGCCACTTTCACAACCGATCTATGCGAATCCATCGCTTCCGAATTCAACAAATCAACCTGTTTTGCCGTGGCAGTGAATGACGCGGATTCCGCTTACACGTACCCGCCGCGGGTCCGATTCGAGATAACCGAAAGCGATATTGTATCCTACCGCCGGACCGCCGATTTTCTGAACATTAACAACGTGGATGTTATTTCGCTGCAGCATGAATACGGCATCTTCGGAGGCGTAGCAGGCAGCCACATACTCGCCCTGCTGCGCGAGCTGCGCATGCCGCTGGTAACCACCCTCCATACGGTTCTTCGCCAACCCGATCCCAATCAACGCAAGGTGGTGGAGGAACTGATCCGTTTGTCGGACCGGATGGTGGTCATGAGCCACAAAGCGGTGGAATTCATGCATGATGTCTACAAAGCGCCCCGGGAGAAGATCGAACTGATCCCCCACGGCATCCCTGATATTCCCTTTGTCGACTCGAATTTTTACAAAGACCAATTCGGCGTTGAGGGAAAGATGGTCCTGCTCACCTTCGGGCTGATGTCCCCGAACAAGGGCATCGAGAATGCGATCAAAGCCTTGCCTGCCATCCTCAAGCAGCATCCCAACACCGTGTATATCGTAGTGGGCGCCACGCATCCCAACACCCTGAAAAACGAAGGCGAAGCTTATCGTCTCTCGCTGGAACTTCTGGCCGAGGAATGCGGCGTCGAAAAGGGAATTATTTTTCATAATCGTTTTGTGAGCCTGGAAGAACTCATCCAGTTCATTTGCACGACTGACATCTACATCACGCCCTATGTCAATCCGGAACAGGTCGTCTCGGGAACTCTGGCCTACGTTTTAGGCGCAGGAAAACCTGTGATCTCGACCCCATACTGGTACGCGCAGGAGTTGTTGGCTGACAACCGCGGCGTACTGGTTCCCTTTAATGACCCCGAGGCAATCGCCACTCAAACGATTTCCCTGCTGGAGGATAATATTAAACGTCACGCGATCCGAAAGCGCTGCTATCTATATGGACGGGAAATGATCTGGCCGATAGTTGCCAGTCGTTATATGAAATGTTTTGAAAGCGCTTATGAAGAACGAATGAGGAAGAGACGATCCATTTTCGTGGCTAAAACCATGAGCCAGAGACCGCCCGATCTGCCGGTTCTGAACCTTAATCATCTTTTTTCATTAACGGATGATACCGGCATGCTCCAGCATTCTGTTTCGATCGTACCCAACTATGGAGAGGGATATACGACCGATGATAATGCCCGCGCATTGATCCTGACCACGATGATCGAAGAAATAACGCAAGACACAAGGCAGAACGTCGACAAGCTGGCGATCCGTTATCTGGCTTTCCTCCAGTATGCTTTTAATCCCAAACTCGGCCGGTTCCGCAATTTTCTTGCTTACAATCGCACGTGGCTGGAAGAATCAGGTTCCGAAGACAGTCATGGACGAGCCTTGTGGGCGCTGGGTATAATGCTGGGTCGGTCAAAATCTCAAAAGCTGCGCAACCTGGCCGGACTGCTCTTCAGCACCGCCTTACCCGCGTCAGTCAAATTCAGCAGCCCGCGCGCTTGGGCTTTCACGCTTATCGGCATCAATGAATACCTGCGACGTTTTGCAGGAGACCGGGCAGCCCAGAATGTTGAAGGGATCCTGGTCGAAAAACTAATGGAGCTGTACCGTAATAACAACACTGCGGATTGGCCGTGGTTTGAAGATATTCTCTCTTACTCCAATGCTAAGCTGTCCTATGCCATGCTTATGTGCGGACAAAGGTTGTCAAGGAACGACCTGAAAGACATCGCGTTCAAAACCCTTGATTGGCTGACAAAAATCCAGCAATCCAGGGAAGGTTACTTCGAACCCATTGGCAGTAATGGATTTTACCGCCGGGGTGGTGAACGCGCGTACTTCGATCAGCAGCCGATCGAAGCTTACGGCATGATCCTCGCCTGTCTCGAAGCGTTCCGTGTCACCGGCGAGAACCGCTGGTATAAAGAAGCCCAACGGGCGTTTGAATGGTATCTGGGCAGAAACAGCGGGCGGCTCCCGCTTTATGATTCAGTCACAGGCGGCTGTTACGATAGTCTGCATTCCGACCGGGTCAATGAAAATCAGGGTGCTGAATCTACGCTGTCCTTTCTGCTTTCTCTGCTTGAAATGCGCCAGGCCGAACATGTTATTATCACCCCAGCGTCCGAGTAGTCCGCGATGACCATGGATTCCCAGTCTAACGAACTAATCCAACGGCATCCTAAAAACCCGATCCTCACGGCCCAGGATTGGCCTTACCCTGTCAACAGCGTTTTCAATCCCGGGGCAGTACTCCTCCCTGACAAAACAACGCTGCTGTTATGCCGCGTTGAGGACCGAAGCGGGCGTTCCCACCTCTGCGCCGCCCGTTCGCCAAACGGCGTGGATTCCTGGCAGATTGATCCAAAACCTACTCTGCTGCCCGATCTTGATTCTCATCCGGAGGAGATCTGGGGCATCGAGGACCCGCGCATTACCAATGTTCCAGAACTTGGAAAATATATGGTCGCTTACACATCCTATTCAACGGGCGGACCAGGCGTGTCGCTGGCTCTGACTACCGATTTCCGCCAATTCGAGCGGCTTGGTTTCATCATGCTCCCGCCGGACAAGGATGCGGCTCTCCTGCCGCGGCGGATTGGCGGTCACTGGGCTTTGATCCACCGGCCGATGACAACTTTTGGAAACCACATCTGGCTTTCCTATTCACCCGACCTTTATCACTGGGGCAGACATAAACTGATTCTCAAAGCCCGGCGCGGCGCCTGGTGGGATGCTGACAAAATCGGTCTTTCTCCACCGCTGATCGAAACGTCAAAAGGATGGCTCATGATCTACCATAGCGTCCGGCAGACGGCAGGCGGTTGTCTCTACCGGTCCGGGCTCGCTCTTTTAGCGAGTGATAACCCGGAACGCTGCATCCTGCGCAGTAACACATGGATACTGGGGCCCGAAACACCCTATGAGCGCGGGGGTGATGTACCAAACGTAACTTTTTCCTGTGGCTGCACGATCGCGCCGGACAATGATACGCTCAACCTTTACTATGGCTGTGCGGATAGCTGTATCGCCCTTGCCCGGATGAGTATTAAATCTCTATTGGATTGGCTGAACAAGAACGGAAGCTCTCCTGAAGAATGCCAGGAATAAGAAAGCGCTGAAAAAGTTGCAGGGATGACGGGAAGTAGAAAAAGGAGTTAACTCGTAAGAGTTTTATAAAAGCCTTACGGCTTAACTCCAACGCTTAACGAAGTTCTCGACTTCGCTCGAACAGTATAAGAAAAAATCATAACCTTCGAGTAAGTCATGTGATACAAGACGCATCGAGAAGTACCTAAGATAATATTTTTAAGGTTTTCATCACTGCGCTGACATTGGCGTCCTTTTTCATCCATTTAGAATTCTATCTGAAAAATAGGGTAATCTTCAGTAAATCACTGTCATCATAGATTTCTGGTAATGCTGGAAATCTATAACAAGGGTATTGATGACAAAAAAAATCACTCTTTGCGGGGATCAATACTACATTTATCTTTAAATAATTCTTGAATGATAACAAGGGTATTGACGACCTTAAAAAAATCCTGTTAAACTGGAGTCAATACTACATTTATCTTTAAATAATTCTTGAATGATAACAAGGGTATTGACTTTTATCAGTATTTATGTATAATTAATAATAATAAGCGCACTAGATGTTTATTTATGTGCATGTTTGTAAAAGTTGGAATAAAATGGTAATTAGTGGTTAAAACCCCAATTTATCATTACTAGATCAACCCCAAACAGAATAAACTGACAGCAAGCTTGAAAGGAGAAAAATGCCTACACTAGGTAAAGTAAAGTGGTTTGATAGCCGTAAAGGCTATGGCTTCATCGAAAAAGAAGATGGCAGTGGCGATGTGTTTGCCCACTTCCAGGAAATCGTCGGTGAAGGCTATCGTTCACTTTCCGAAGGCGATCATGTGAAATTTGAAATCACAGCCTCGCCCAAGGGTGAAAAAGCCACAAAAATCGAACGTGTGTAATCTGTCGATAGACAGAGAATACGCGTAAGACAAAACAGAAAACCCCGCACGCCAGCACTTAAAGTGCAAAGTGTGCGGGGTTTTCTATAACAACAACATAGTTGACTAACGCCCAAAAATACGTATATTTTCACATGCATCCATTCATCAACATGCGAATCACTTGCAATCCCTTTCTATCAAGGATACGCGGGCTTTGATCAGGCAGCTCAGCCTTAAAACACCGTGAAAGTCCTCCTGGTTTCTCCCCGTTCTTCAGATGACAGAGCACCGGTGGGGTTTGTAATCCCGCAGCTGGCGCTCCATGTCCTGGCGGCCTTGACGCCGGACGATGTACTTGTGGACATTGTTGACGAGCAGTTCAGTGACGTTGATTTTTCCGCCAGCTACGACATTGTTGGGATCTCGGTCATGACGGCCACCGCAATGAGAGGCTACCGCCTGGCAAAAGCATTCAGGGATAAAGGAAGCACGATAGTTTTCGGTGGTATTCACGCGTCGGTAATGCCCGAAGAAGCCATCAGGTACGGGGATGCCGTAGTGATCGGAGAAGCCGAGAATTCCTGGCCCGCCCTAATCGAAGATTTCAAGAAAAATTCTTTGAAGAAATTTTATAAAAGCGAAGCGCCCGACCTGGCTAAAGCACCTTTGCCGAAAAGAAACATGAAGATCGATAAAAAAGTCCTCGGCTACCGGTGGCCTGGTTTCTACACCACTAAAGGGTGCCCGTACAACTGTGAGTTCTGCTCGGTCAGCAACGTGTATGGCAGGAAAATCCGCCACCTGCCGATAGCCGCAGTTATAAAGGATATTGAAAATGCAAAGTCAAAAATTTTCCTTTCGCTCGATGACAATATCGCGGCAAACCCCGCTTACGCAAAAAACCTTTTTAAAGCCATGTCCCACCTGAACATCAAATGGGGCGGTCAATGCACCGTTAAGATCGCTGACAACAAAGAATTACTAAAACTGTGTTTTGAATCAGGTTGCCGGGGTCTTTTTATCGGACTGGAATCAGTTTCGCTCGCGTCAATGGGCAGAATGCATAAAACATTCAAAACGATCCAGGAAAACGAAGACGCGATCAAAAAGATCCAGGATACCGGAATCATGTTCCATCCTTCATTTGTCTTTGGTCTGGATGATGATACAAAAGCGGTTTTTGATGACACATTGAGTTTTCTGTACAAAAACAAGATCATGAACGCGACGTTCAATATCCTCACGCCTTATCCGGGAACGAAGCTGTATGATCGGCTGAAAATGGAAGGAAGACTCCTCTCGGAGGATTGGAGCCTGTTCAACCATTCGAGCGTCGTGTTCCGTCCGAAAAACATGACGGGCAGAGAACTCTCTGAAGGTTATTTTCATCTTAAGAAAGAATTTTATTCATTGAGCAATATCTGCAGGCGTATCACAAGGTTCAGTGAGATCCCCCACCCGGGTATCCCCCAGTTTTTCTATATGCTTTTTAATAATATTGCGGGGGCGCAAACACTGTATGAAGCGTACAAGACCATGAATATTTTCAAAAAAAAGGACCAGGCAGCCGTTAATTAAACCGGGGTCAATACTACCGTGATCCTTTAATGATTTTTAAGTGTTACAAAGGTCTTGATTACATTGTTTATAAACTATTTATGCGGATATCAATACTTCATTGAATCTGGTAATATTGTTTGAGTGTTAACAAAGGTCTTGACAAAGTATAATATTTGTATATAATAAATACAATTAAGCGTACTTGATGTTTATTTGTTTGTCAGCGTTGGATTGGAATGGTAATTCGCGGTTAAAACCCAGTTTATCATTGCTCAGGTCAACCCCAAACAAAAATAAACTGACAGAAAGCTTGAAAGGAGAAAAAATGCCTACATTTGGTAAAGTAAAGTGGTTCGATAGCCGCAAAGGCTATGGCTTCATCGAAAAAGAAGATGGCAGTGGCGACGTGTTTGCCCACTTCCAGGAAATCGTCGGTGAAGGCTACCGCACGCTTCAAGAAGGCGATCGTGTGAAATTTGAGATCACGAGCACGCCTAAGGGTGCCAAAGCCACAAAGATCGAACGCGTAACCGAATAACCAATGCTATCGGATAAGACAGCAATGTTCTAATCCTGATGTATTGAAAAATACGCAAAGCAAAGCCCCGTGCGAAAGCACGGGGCTTTGTATTTTATGAAACCACTGCCCTCAATATCACTCGACCAGGATCGTCTTGACCGTCTTCTGATATTCCCCGGTTTCAATGGTAACGAAATAGATACCGGCTGACAACCCCTTACCGTTCCAGTCAAAACTATAGTACCCTGCTTCCAACTGCCGGTCCGCGATCTTCCCGGTTAACCGACCGCTGGCATCGTAGACGAATATTTTTACGTACTGCCGCTGCGGCAGTTGCAGCCGCATATAGAATTTATCTGTCCAGGGGTTTGGAGACGGACCGTATACGGCAAAATATCTGGGTATTGATCCATCCTGCAAGATACCTACCTGGCCGATGATAAAGAGGCTGTCGCTGACATCGTATGCCGAGTTGCCGGCGACATCGTAGCTCGTGACCCGGATCAAGCATTCGTAGGAAGTCGTTTCGGGTATGGTCCAGTCGTAGCTGGAGTCATCACCCGCGATGTGCACCACGAAAACCGGGTAGGTCGCGCCGCCGTCGAGGGAAAGATAGATATCGGCGCTGTCGATCCCGACGTTATCCATGGATAGCCACTGGATCGCGTGCACTTCGTTCCAGTACCAAACCTCGCCGCCATTGGGAACCAATACTTCCACAAAGGGCATCCCCGTATCGATGATCTTGAACAAAGAATCGGAGACATCGTCAACGCCGTTGTTGCTCAGATCAAAAGCTTCAGCTTTGATCAGGCAGCGCTCAGAGTGCACATAAGGCACGGTCCATTCATGCATTGTGTCGGATACCGGCGGTGAAACCAGATATGTCCAGTTCTGTCCGCTGTCCGGTGAAAACAAGAGCGCGACCGAATCCAGACCGATATTGTCCGTCGCCAGCCAGCGGATCGTATCGATCTCGCCCGGCGAGAATTCTTCTCCACCGTTCGGATAATGGACTGTGACGACAGGCGATATCGCGTCCCGGATCGTGAACACCGCATCGGAAACATCCTCGGCTGCATTAGGAAACTTGTCATAGGCGACCACCCTGACCAAGCACTGTTCTGATGGCGTTGCCGGGACTGTCCAGGCGTATGCCTGCGTATTAGCCAACCCGTGGGCAACGTTTATCCAGGAACTGCCGCTATTGGTCGAGTACCACAAGGATACGGTATCCACCGCCACGTTGTCCGTTGCGGTCCACCGGATCGTATCAACATCGCCGACATTCCAGATCTCGCCGCCATTAGGCATAACCACTGTGACTTGGGGAGGGATCAGGTCCGAAAGGATGCGGCTGGCGTAGATATCCCAGCTGCCATTCCGATTCGTCTGCCACAGCACCCAAACATACCCCGAATCATCCAGTGTTACCGCCGGCATGATATCCTTAAACGTGCTCGCGCTGATCACCGATGAATCCTGCCAGGCATCGTCCCGGTAGAACTTCGCCATCACCTCCCACTCGCCGGAACGGTCTGACTGCCAGATGCACCAGAGATAGCCGTCTCGATCAGTCACCAGTACCGGGTGTTCATCCCTGCCAGAATCGCTGACCACGGGCTGAGCGTTCGACCACGATACGCCATCGTAATGGCTTCCGTAAATGTCGGAATTACCGTTCCGCCAGGTGGTCCAGACAACCCAGACCGTACCGCTGCCATCAACGCAGATCTTCGGATCCTGGTCCTGACTTTGATTGCTCGTCAGCCGCCTTAGGTTCTCCCAATGTCCGGAAGCGGGATTGTAATTTTTCACATAGATATTTCGATTATATTCCCAGCGTTCACTCGTCCATGCCACCCAGGCGATGCCTGAACTGTCGGTCGCCATTGAGGGACGATAATCGTTCGCCGAATCAACGGTCACCGCGAACATGGGTTGCCATGTTGATCCATCGTAGTAACGGCAGTATATATCACCGTTGAGGTGGGTCCACCGTTCCAGCGTCACCCAAAAGCGCTTATCGCCGTCCAGGGTCATAGCCGGATACATATCGTTGGCTGCCCTGCTGCTTACCATCGTCCCCGTGCTCCAGGCGGAACCAGTATAATATGAATTGAAAACATCGTAATTCCTGCCGAAACAACGCGACCAGGAAACGGTCGCCCGGCCGAGCGAATCACAGTACATGAATGGAGAAAAATCCCAGTATTCGAACGCGTCGACGATCGCCGGCGTGGTCCATGATCCGTTGGCCTGGCGGCGTGACGCGCATATTTCCGTGCGGCCGTAAGTGGTCGACCGCCCGGTGACCCAGGACGCCCACAACCGCCCTTGACCGTCGACGATAGCGCTCACGAAGGCATCGGATTCCGCGTGCAGGTCAACCGGCTGGGGACTCGACCAGGAAAGAAGGCTGCTGAAGCCAGCTGGTCTTCGCGGGGATTTTACAGCATAATAACCGGTCTGTTTCGGCTTCAGGAGCGGATCTCCGCAAATGCACATTCCATAGAACCAGTCGACATCGGTGATCCCCCACTGGGCAAACCATGCCTCAAAAGCCTCGCCGATCGATATGCCGGTGTCGAGCCGCCCATAAAAATCGCTGAAATGGAGCATGCTTCCCACCTTGGCGGATCCGATCGCCAGCAATCCGTTCATTGTATTGTAAATGTAGCAACCGCCGATAAAATTTTCCTCCACGAACCTGGTGCCGCTGCACTGGAACAGGTTAACGAATAGGAATGTTGGATCGGCAAACCATTCTTCAAAATTGAAAACCGTGCCGGCATAACCGGAATTATTCTTGAACGTATTAGCCCATGGCGATGAATGACTGTTGATTTGCACCCACTCGTAAGGATCATTAAACCGGTTCCGGAAATCAGCGGCGGTCGTCGTGTTGTTACTGTTCACCACAACGACAGTATCATAAAGATAATCCAGATCACAATCGCCGAAACCGCTCCAGTCGTCATCATCATAAGCAAGAGCTTTTTGCGGCATGCCGAAACCGCCGGTGCGGTACCGGTGGATCTTGGACAGATAGTTGTTCGTCAGAGAGATCTCGTTGCCCCAGGTCATCACGGCGCAGTTGATCCGGCCCACCCATATTTCCGGCGCCCGGTCGCCGGTGTGACCATCATAAACACAATCCGCATCGCTGTCGACCCATGTTCCGTCAAGATCCATGAGGAAAAGCTCGATCGGGAACTCTTCACGTCCCTCGGCACTTTCGTATTCGTACCAGGCGAACGGCACGTTGCCAATGAAAACCGCTCCCACCAGTTCGCTGTCCAGCAGGGCTGCCAGGTGACTTCTCAGGCCCGTGGCGTTCCAGCCCCGGACCGTGTCGACGCGCACGTCATACGCTTCAAGGACGATATCACTGACATAGAGGTTTAATGAATCAAGGATATAGGGATAAAGAGGGGCATAAACAACGATGTCAACTAGCGGCGCTCGGCCTCCATTGCCGGACAGACGGGCAGATGCCGCCTTGCCGATGGCAAAAGGCTCCTGGATGAGCCGCTGATTCTTCAGGCACCATTCCTGGTAAGCCGTCTGCGGCTGTTCATAAGGATCCGTGTATCGCAGCCGTGTTATGCCGGCTTGACTGAATATCATTCCCGGCATGATAAAAACAGCCGTGCATATCAAAATATAAAATGACCTTTTCATAACAACCTCCTTACATGATTAATGGACAAAGGGTCAAAATAACAATATACCGATATCGGTTGTTGTCCATCTCAATATTATAATTCCAAATACGTTATTGTCAACAGACTTAATACTCGGAAAGCCGGCGCTATTACCAGACCTCCTCAATAGACGCGGTACTCAACCGTTGTCTTTTCGAATGAATCCAGGACATCCCTGCGCTTGATATATCTCAAGCCGAACAGCATGATGGCGAGACACGGCGATAAAAGTACCAGTATGGCAACGGTAATGAATATACTACCGCCCAGACCGTGTTTTCCCGCAAATGATATAATCGAGCAGAACGCCAGCACGCCCAGGAATGATTTGGCAGCTTTAGGGTAAAACTTCAGAGCCCAGCGCGCCCGCATCGCGATGCCCAAGACCGCCAGCGAGACCACCAGATGGTAAACCAGCGGAATATACATCAGACTGAACCTGAACGACACCGTACTGCTTGAGGACGGCGTTAAGATCGGGAAAATGAAGATCAGGGCACCGATCAGCAGGTAGACAAGTACAACGGCAAAATATGCGATCATGAACCGGTCCTGATAGACGGCTATTTCAAAATCCCATTTTCCTTTTTTCTGCGGGTCATTACCGGCATTACCAATTGTCATTTACCAGTAATATTAGCACAACAAATGATAGATGTCAAGGTGTCAAGGTTATGTAAAAAAGAATTTTTAAAAACCCTTATTACTGCGCTGCCATTTGCGTCTTACATCATTCTCGTTTTTGCCAAAATATTGAGTATCCCTTACCGGGGCCGTTTCATCAACTTAGAAATCTATGATAAAAAACGGGGTAATCATCCTTATATCACTGTAATCTCAATTGACATCAGACTTTCTTTTGTTATAATCTGGCCATGGACGCCGAAATGATTGAGAAACTCGCCCGGCAAACACAGATCGTTAAAAACGGGTTGCCGGACAAATGAAGTTGAAAAAAAAGACCATTGCGCTCGTAGCCGGTATCGCCGCTTTCATTGCCGTATTATTGCTGCTTATCTTTTGCGTTTTCAATAAGAAATCACGCGGTATTACCGGTTCAGGCATGATCGAGGTCTTGGAAATACAAATTTCTGCAAGGGTCGGGGGTCAGATCCAGTCGCTCAAAGTTAAAGAGGGCGACAGCATCAGGGAAGGGGATACTATAATGATCCTTGACCACCGCGAACTGATAGCCCGGGAAAAAGCAGCATCCGCCGGTCTGGTTATCGCCGAACAATCCATCCAGGAGATCAAGGCGAAGAAAAACGATCTGGAAAAGAATGTTGAACGCTTCCGCGGGCTTCACGATTCCGGTGATGTTCCGGACAATGAATACGAAGCCATCCTGACCCAGTGGAAAGTCATCCTGACGCAGGAAACCAGAGCAGATGCCAGCCTAAAAGCAGCCCGGGCGCAGCTTGAACTGATCCAGACCCAGATCGCCGATGCCTACATTGTCTCACCGCTATCAGGCGTGATCCTGGCGCTCAACTATGACAAAGGAGAAACCGCCTTTCCGGGATTCGTGCTCGCGAAGATCGGCGATCTCCAGACCGCAACGCTAAAGGTCTTTGTGCCGGAGCAGGATGTCGGAAAGATCACCCTTGGACAAAGCGCGCGGGTCTTCGTTGACGCCTACCCGGCTCAAATTTTCGACGGAAAAGTTACCTGGATCGCCAGTGAATCGGAGTTCACGCCCAGGAATATCCAGACCAGAGATGAACGCGCCCAGCTTGTTTTTGCGGTCAAGATAACAATCCCCAACAAATCACAAAAACTGCTGCCGGGGATGCCAGCTGACGCCGAGATCGTGGACCATGGCAATAGTCGCCAGTAATGGTCTATACAAGACATTCCAGCAAACAACCGCTGTAAGCAACATAGATCTTTCCATAAATAAAGGAGAGATATTCGGGATCATCGGTCCGGACGGCGCCGGCAAAACGACCCTGCTCAGATTATTGACCGGCATCCTCAGACCCGACCGCGGCAGCATCCAGCTCTGCGGTATCGATATCGCCGCCTCGCCCGAAGCGATCAAAGAAAAGATCGGCGTGGTGCCCCAAAATTTTTCCTTATATCCGGACCTGACGGTCGATGAAAATCTGTCGTTTTTCGGGCAGATCTACCAGATACCAAGGAGCGACTTCCATGAACGGCGGCAAAAACTCCTGCAAATAACCCGTCTGGAGCAATTTACACGGCGCCGGGCGGAAAAATTGTCCGGTGGCATGCAGAAAAAACTGGCGCTGATGTGCAGCCTGCTCCATACGCCCGAGGTGCTCATCCTTGATGAACCGACAACCGGCGTTGATCCCATATCCCGGCGCGAGCTGTGGGATTTTCTGTATGAGCTTCTCGCCGGCGGCATAACCATCATCGTCTCAACCCCCTACATGGACGAAGCGGAACGATGCTCGCGCGTCGGATTCCTGTACCAGGGCGAACTGCTCTTGGTCAGCACGCCCAATGAGGTCAAGTTGGGATACCCATACTCGCTGTACGAAGTCGAGCTGAAAACCGGTGATGTCACGGCGCTGGTCCAGGATCTGCGCGCGCAAAAGGAAAGCATCGTTGACGCCTACCCGGTGGCGAGGACCATTCATATGGTTGTGCAAAAAGACGGTCAGCACGCCGTGGAAAAACTGCTTGCAGCCCGGCCCGAGCATCCGGATTTCAGGCAAATGGCACCGAATTTTGAGGATGTGTTCATCTCGGTCATCAGGGGGAAAAATGCCAGTGCGTGATCAGGAACAAGGAGCTTCTCCCGTTATGCGGGATACTCGGTTTTGTAGCCCAATCACAGATTTGGGTAAAAACGGTATCGATGCGTCCCCCAATCAGCGTGGCGGACTTACTCGAAGAATAAAATGTTATACTGTTCGAGCGAACAAGGTGAGTCGAGAACTTCCTTGATATAACATGAAAGCGATCGAGGTCAAAGAGTTATCCAAACATTTTAATCGGTTCACGGCGGTGGATAACATCACTTTTGCCGTTGACCAAGGAGAGATCTTCGGATTCCTGGGCCCGAACGGCGCTGGCAAAACGACCACGATCAGGATGCTTTGCGGTATTCTCAAACCGACATCAGGCAGCGGTCATGTCGCTGGCATGGACATCGTGCGTGAAAACGAGAAGATCAAGGCACATATCGGGTACATGACCCAGAAATTCTCGCTGTACCAGGACCTGACGGTCGAGGAGAACATAGCATTTTTCGCCAGCATTTACCACATCGATCCTGAAAAAATAGATACCGCAAAAAAGCGCGCATTGGAGACCGCGGGGTTGATCAATATGAAAAAGCACCTGACCAGGGATCTGCCCGGAGGGTTCAAACAGCGTCTATCGCTGGCATGCGCGCTCATGCATTCGCCGTCCATCGTCTTCCTGGACGAACCAACCGCAGGCGTCGACCCGCTGGCGCGGCGCTGCTTCTGGGACATAATCTACCGCCTTAAGAACGAGGAACACACTACGGTCTTTGTGACCACGCATTATCTGGACGAAGCCGAGCATTGCGAACGGATCGCGCTTATCAGACAGGGCAGGATCGCCGCCCTGGGCTCGCCCGCCGATCTGAAAAGCCGCGTTCGTGACAGGGTCATGGTTGTGCAAGGAAACCCGTTCGCCTCAATGAAGCATTTTTTTGAAAAAGAACCCGGGATCACGCAAGTCATACCGTATGGTCTATCACTGCACGTTTTTACCCGCGATGACAAAGATCCAGATGACCTGAAGGCAGGGCTTCACAGATCCGGCGTTACGGTCTCTCGCCTGGAAGACATAAGTCCGTCACTTGAGGACGTCTTCATTTCCCTGTCATCGGAGTGACATGCGCACGATCGCGATCATCAGAAAAGAAATATATCATATCCGCCGGGACATCCGCGTCCTTTATTTCGCTTTTGCCTGGCCCGTGATGCTGCTGATGCTTTTCGGCTACACGGTCAGCTACGACCTCACGAACATCCCGATCGTATTCTGCGATCTGGATAGAACGAGCGTCAGCCGCGGATTAATCGGCAAGTTCGACGCGACCGGGCTTTTCAATGTCAAGCTAAAGGACCGGTTCTCGTGGGAAATAACCCGGTCCGTGCTAGACCGCGGCGTGGCCAAAGCCGTTATTATAATCCCTTCAGGTTTCAGCAGAAAACTCGACCGGCTTGAACCGGCGGATCTCCAGATCCTCGTCGATGGCAGCGACAATAACAGCGCCGGCGTCCTGCTCGGTTATTCAAACGGCATTATCCAGGATTTTTCGACCCATAATACTCAGGACGAGTTCAACCATCATGGTCTGCGGGCCGGATCAACGCCGCCCGTTTCCCTGGACATGAGATTTCTTTACAACCCGTCGCTGAAAAGCCAGAATTTCACCGTGCCCGGGCTGATCGCGGTCATCATGATGATCATCGGCACACTTCTGACCTCGCTGACGATCTCCACTGAATGGGAACGAGGCACCATGGAGCAGTTAATGTACACGCCGGTGAAACCTTACGAGCTGATCATCGGAAAACTCGCGCCCTACCTGGCGATCGGTGTGCTGCAGATGACGCTGGTCCTTTGCATCGGCATCTTCGTTTTCGGCGTTCCCTTTAAAGGCAATCTGCTCCTCTTTTACCTGAGCTCGTTCCTGTTCCTCGGTGGCGCTCTTGGTGTGGGTCTGTTCATATCGCTTATTTCCCGGTCGCAGCAGCTCGCGGCTATGATCTCGTTTTTAACCGCTTTCCTACCCGCGTTCATGCTGTCAGGTTTTATCTTCCCGATATCGAATATGCCCCTGGTCCTGCAGGGACTGTCCTATCTTGTGCCGGCACGGTACTTCCTGCATATCGTGCGCGGACTGTTCCTAAAGGGTTCGGGACTGGATATCCTGTGGCCGGAATTCCTTGCCATGCTGATATTCGCGTTGGTATCCGTCATCATCAGCGTCATAAGGTTTAAAAAAAGGCTGGCCTGATGAAAATACTCGCGGCCTTTATAAAAAAGGAGCTGACGCAGACCCTGCGCGACACCAGGATGAGGTTCGTGCTATTCGCTGCACCCCTGATCCAGCTCATCATCTTCGGCTATGTCGCGACAACCGACGTGAAAAACATCGCCTTTCATGCCGTTGACTTCGACCGCACATCGGCCAGCCGCACCCTGGTCTCCGCTTTTACGGCCAGCGGCTATTTCAAGGAGATCCTTGCTGATGACGACAGTCGAAAGAACGTAAATGCCGATCCGGAAATTGCGCTGCGCTCCAATCAGGCCGACGTAGTCCTGGTCATACCACCTGACTTTTCACGGAAGTTATCAACGAACATCACCGCTCATATCCAGGCTCTGGTCGACGGCTCTGACGGTAATGCCGCCACTATTATCAAGGGGTATATCGAACAGATCTTTTATGAATGGACACAAAAACAAATAATGGCCAGCCTGCACTCCCGCGCCACAACGCCGTCCATCAATCCCCGGATAACGGTCCTTTTTAACCCCGAGCTAAAGAGCTCGCATTTCATGGTGCCAGGCCTTATCTGCATGATCCTTTTGCTGTTGACCGCCATTCTGTCCGCGATGGCGATAACGCGTGAAAAGGAACTCGGTACATTGGAGCAGATCCTTGTTTCACCGCTCAAGCGCTGGGAGTTCATCGTAGGTAAGACCCTGCCATTTGTGCTGGTCGGTTTTGTTGATGTTCTGTTGATCCTGGGCGTGGCAAAACTGCTTTTTGACATACCGGTAAGAGGCAACCTGCTTTTGCTGTCTTTCTCAAGCCTTATATTTCTCTTCACAAGCCTGGGTATCGGGCTGATCGCGGCGACCGTCTCCAGAACCCAGGCGCAGGCGATGCTTACGGTCATGCCCATTATGATGCCAGCATTTTTATTATCCGGACTTTTCTTCCCCGTTGCCAGCATCCCGGAGGTCCTCCGCTGGATCCCCTATATCAATCCCATCACGTATTTTCTCATCATCGTACGGGGGATCCTGCTCAAAGGCCTGGGTATCGGCATGCTGTACCGAGAAATATCAGTGCTCATTGTTTTTGGCATCGGTTTCCTGACCATCAGTTCGATGTTTTTCCAAAAAAAACTCGGATAATCCGTCATCTGATTATCCGTCATTCCATGCTTGACACGGAATCCATGGATTCCCGCCTCCGCGGGAATGACAAGAAAATAAAAGCTGCGGGGTTATGGGGATACGTAGAACGCACGACATTAAATAATTAGCATCGAATCACCATAAGAAAGAAAACGATACTTGTTCTTCACCGCTTCCTTGTATGCCTTGAAGATCAGCTCTTTACCGGCAAAGGCGCAGACCAATAAAAGCGGCGTGGAACAGGGCAGGTGAAAATTGGTGATGAGATGGTCAATAACCTGGAACCGGTGCCCGGGAAAGATGAACAGGTCGGTAAAACCGGAAAATGCAGCTACTGCTTTATCCCTGCAGTTGTCGCCGAAGCCACGGTTTGCGTAGGGCAAACCTTCAGGTTTGCATTCAATTTGGTTGCCCTTTTTATCAGCAAGGCTAAAGCCCCGCTGCGCGGGATCATGACCTTGCCCTACATTCCCCCTTTTGGATAAGAGGATATCAGGGGGATTTGATAAAATTGACTCCAACGTGCGTGTGACCGAGGTCCCGACCCCGATCACTCTCCTGGCAGCGTTGATCGCGTCCGCTGTTTCCTGAGATATTTCCGCGTATTCGGCGTCCATGACATGCCGCTCGATATCTTGAGTCCGGATCGGCTTGAACGTCCCGGGTCCGATATGCAGGGTCAACTGGCAGATCTTCGTGCCTTTTTTCTCGATCTCTTTAAGGATCTCTTTCGTAAAATGCAACCCGGCCGTGGGCGCAGCGATCGAACCTTGGGGATCCGCGTACACGGTCTGGTAGGTCTGCTCATCCTGCGGCACGGTATGGCGCCGGATATAATGCGGCAGAGGGACGATGCCGTATTTCTTAATCATCTCCATAGCTGGCGCGTTAAACTCGACCACGCACCTTCCGGGCATTTTGTTAACGACAATGGCAAAGCTTTTATCATCGAAAAAGATCTTGGTGCCGATCTTGAGCCGTTTACTGCTGTGAACAAGAACTTCCCAATTCCCTTTTTCAATTTCGCGCACCAGGAGCATTTCCACGTTCCCACCAGTCTCCTTTTTTCCCTTCAGGCGCGCCTTGAAAACCCTGGTATTGTTCAGAACCAGGACATCTCCGGGTTCGAAGAATTCAGCGATCTCGGAGAAATGCCGGTGCCGGACCTCACCGGACTTTCGGTCGAGCACCAGCAGCCTTGACTGATCCCGCTTATCCAGCGGGTACTGGGCGATAAGTTCCGGTGGCAGTTCGTAAAAAAAATCCTGAAGTTTCATCTGCACATCACAATTTCATAGGAGTTAAGCCGTAAGGTTTTTAAAACTCTCACGAGTTAACTCCTTTAAAAATCGCAGGAACCGCGATTCGCATAATTCACTGTCATTCGGTGTCCTCGCTTATATTTTTTGTAGTAAAACATAGGTTCTTCTACCTTCCTTGAATAATATTCGCAGAAATCTCGAGAATCCGAAAACATCAAGGGCCTGGAATATGTTAAGCTCCAATTTATGAATCGCTCTCAACAGCAAGTAATTCAGTTTTGAATATGGAAAAAGCTTCGTGCCCAGGAAAGCAGCCATGTTCGAAAGCATGACCAGAAGTCTGTTCCAAACCCTCATTTCATGTTCGAATCCACCCGATTCCTTGACCGCAAACCCGGCCTGCTTAGCCATAGATGCCAACTCACCGGGTTTATAAGCGGTATGCAGGTAGCGGTCACCGGTACCATCGGGCCCTTTCCGAATCCCGAAACTCCTTACGATTCCAAGCTCCAGGTACTTGGGGCGAGTACGCGAATAACCCGGGCAGGTGACCAAAACCTCTCCCCCGTGTTTCATGGCTTTATACAGACCCTTCAGGAATTCGCGCGGCCGGTCGAGATGCTCGATGACCTCGATCACGATCGCGCTGTCCATGGTCATGGGTTTTAGAAAATCCAGGTTCCGCGCGTCGCCGTTGACGAAGTTGACCAAGGGAAATGCGCGTTTTCCCACACGCAGAAGGCTCAGCGAGATATCAACGCCAAAAATAGCGCCTCTTTCCCAGTGTGAGCCGAGCCGGCCGATATTGCAGCCGCAATCCAGGAGGCATCCGGCAGGCATTGTGTTTATTTTATTGAGGACCCATTTTTTACGGATGATGCCGCTCAGACTGGAATAAGTTATTTCGTCCTCGGGATAATATCTCCCTGCCATTTCGTAAAAAGAACCGTATTTGTCGCTCATGATATCTTAAAACCGGATCCGCGTCTGGAAATTCAGGGTCTGGGAATAATCATCACCGGACGGAAATCGGACCCAGTAAGCCAGGTTCAATACCGTGTTGCTGCCGACGCCGATGCCGATCACGACGCCAAGATTTTTGCTCAAGCCAGGCGGTTCTGTTGCAGTAAAGAAATAAGGCACATCAGTGCGGTCATACAGGCGGTGGACGAGTTCACCGGTCACCTCAACCCGTCCGGTCTTCTTAAATGGATAGATGACCGTCAGCATAAGCTGCGGCGCGCGCAGCACCAGGTCCAGGGATTCAAAAAACTGCGAATACAGGTAAGAATGGGTGTAGCCCGCAAGCGGTCGCAGGATCGGTTTCTGAAAAAATTCCACCGAGACATCGCTCCGATAATCGGTCCTTCGCTCTTTCAAAAAATCCCCCTCTTTTTCGATCTGCTCCTCTTTTTCGGCATGAGCGTGCGCACGCCGGTATGAAGGATCGATCCGGTACGAACGTCTTGTCAGGATGTTAGCGGCCAGCGCGTACCGCGCATCGTTTGAAAAATCCTGGCTCGCTGCCAGGACGAGTTCGGCAGGGTCGCCCGACAGGGAAACCTGTGCCTCCTCGGCGTGGCTGTAGAAATCCGTTTCCCGGGCATAGTCAAACCGGCACATGCCGTCATAAAATCCTCGTGTATGGCCCATTTCAAACCCGGCATTCCGTGTCGTCACGCGCTGGTAATCTTTGAGCAGGATTATCCTCCTAATATGATCGCCGCCTTGTTTCGGTATGTAACTCTGGGTCGTGCTGTCATACACATAACTGCCGGTCCCGTCGTCGACCTTGAAATAAGCCTCGTCTTTTTTCTGGGAGTACGACTGGGTCTGCTGGACCATGCCCATCAGCCGGAAGCCGCTGTACAATAGCGTCAGCGTGGAAGCGCCGAAGAGAAAGGTCGTGTCATTATAATTGCGGTGGCCGACCGACACGCTCAACGGCACGCTCGCGAAATCCAGCCGGGATGTTATCCCCCGCTCCCGCTCGTTACGGTCGTATTCGCCGCTGAAACCAACGCGGCTCTGGCCGCCCAAAGCATACTGCACTGCGTACAGGGCATATTGCGCGCCTCTGGCATATTCGTACCGTGAGCTGACCGAGTATGACCGCCAGGTGGTCGCCATGCCGGCGAAATAGCGGTTCAGGGTGTCGATCATGCTGAAGCCGAAATATGAAAACCACGGCTTGACCATTATCGATTTCCGGTGGTGGCTTTGGTTCAGTACTCCGTATGCCAGGTCCGCTCCCAGTACCGGCACGGGTTGAATGCCCAGGTTCACCTGCGCCAGTTTCTGAAGAGTATCAGACGTATTCCATTCATTGTTGAATCCGATGTATTCGCGGGAACGCGGCAGCGCGAGATCATGGTCATAACTTAAATAAGTACCGTCCAGCGAGAGATATTTCATCTGCCTCTGCAAATTGATCTCAAACCCCATGGCACCGTTATCAGCGTCCTCCAGAGGCGAAAAGGTATTCTGGTCAAACTTCGAGCTGTATAAGGTTGTGGTCAGCGTGTTGTAACTAGTCAAGCTTACGCCATAGAACTGCTGGTCCTGCGGGAGCGGCGTGAACCGGGTGGGTGAATAGTTGCCCAGTCCTGCACCCTGGTATACAAATCCATTACTGACTGGATCATAAGCATAATCGCCCTGGTTTTCACCGGTATAAAAGAAGGTTACGACATAATGCCCGCTGCCTTCGCCTACGAACACGAAGTGCCCGTTCTCCAGATCATAACTGCCCTGCGACGATGTATCGTAATAAACGTGGGCGTACGTTATGCTGTCACCGGCTGCCTGCAGGCTCTCGATCTCAGCCGGGCTCAGAACGAAACCCATCGGGTCGGTGCGGTCATCCATGGTCCTCCGAACCATCGCGGTAACCGAGAAATTGTTCAATGCGGTCCGCGTATCAAGTTCTGAAAATATCCTCGGATATGTACTTGTCGCTTCGGTATACTCGACCGTGATGCGCGACCGGTTCGTTATTATGACACTATTCGTGAACGTTATGATCGCCTGCTCGTAGTCGATAAGATAGTCGGCGTCCCGCTTGAGCAGCGCCGGGAGCTCGAATCCCTGTGTGACATAGACGCGTTCGGTGCCGGCGACTACCCGTCCATCAAGAATATAGGGACCCTGCTTGCCTTCACTGCCGCTGAATTCCATTCTCCGGAAAGAACCGCGGTTCAATGCGTAAGCTGCGTTCACGCAGTTCTTGGAATCCCAGGTGGTCATACCGATCCTTCCGCCCTGGATCTCGTCCTGGATGCCAAAGGGAAGAGGCAGTGTCAGGTCGCCCAGACCGGCGTTGAAATTAGCGGTCGAAGCCCGCAGGCTCATCTTCTCGATATCACTGATCTGCATGGTCTGCGAAGGCGCAGCCTGGTCAGAAAGATTCCCTTCGACCTTAACTCCTTCGATCTCGCCGTTAACGGCAATGCTAAGTCCCTGATCGAACCCTTCGTTGGTGTCGAAAAAAAAGTCCTTGACCCCGCTGAGACGCAATCCCGCTCCGGTCTCATCAGCCGGGAGTTCCGGACCGGCTGCCCCAGGTTCGAAAACAAGCGCGGCGGAGTCACGCTTAGCGCTGTCCATTATTACCCGGTAACGGTAATAAAGCGTATCGAGCTGAAACGCTGACCAGCCCGAATCAGGGACCGGATCAGAATTCTGACCAATTATAAAACAGCAAATGAGTGCCAGCATTATCCAGCATCACCATGGTTGAATCGAGCACGGCCAGGTCGCGGATCGATCTGCCGAGCTCGATCTTTCTCCACGATCCATCAGTGGTGTCATGATCCGAAGCGCGGTCATCATAAGTATAAAAATAGTCCCTGGCCTGAGAAAAAAGGTACAGTTTGTGGCCGGCTGCATACAGCCGTTCCAGGCTTTCAGGCAGCGAAATTTCGCCCGTGCTATTCCCGTATTCGTCGCATCTTATGATCTTCTTTCTGGTCAGTGCGTAAACCATCTTCTCACCGCTTTTGACGTCGATTACGGCGACATCGCTGAGCCTGTTCATTACCCTGGCGTTGGTATTCAGGAAGACCAGCTCTTCTTGCCCGTAGTCCGCATAGCATATATCCCAGAAGCCGGTCAGGGTGAAAGAAGAAATCTGCTCGCCCTGGCAAACGGTTTCGGTTGTGCCCGCGGAAAAAAAATATTTTTCGATCGTTTTCCCGTTGTTGATAAAGATGAAAAATGGCGTTACTTCAAACTGCAGTATCCGGTAGTTTTCCTGACGGGTAAAGTTCAGGGGTTCCATGTTATCGGCCCGAGACTGTCCGCGTACCGGTTGAAAGCGATAAATACCTGCCCCAAAAAAAGGCGCTACGTAGACCAGGCTATCATGTACTTCCAGCACCCCATATTCCGCGGGCATCGTTATCACGAACGCTGGATCCACGCAGAACACGAATAACAGCACCGCCATGCGATATATAATAGTGAAAATCGCCCGAAAGTCAATCCGGTTTCATGATTTATACGGAAACCGGTGATTACAGCGATTTGGCATTTTAAGATCACCGTCATCTTAAGGGCGATAACTTTGTTTTATCGCCCTTTGATATTGACAAGTGCACCATAATATATACAATACAGATTAGATTGATTTTGATGGGGCCGTAGCTCAGTTGGGAGAGCGCTTGAATGGCATTCAAGAGGCCACGGGTTCGAATCCCGTCGGCTCCATTTTTCACTCACAAAGGAACTAATTATGCACGCGGATCTGAATTTATCAAAGAACCATCGGTGCACGGCGATCGCATGTATCGGCATCTGCCTGAGTATTATGCTTTGCTGCACGTCGGGCAAAGCAACGATGCCCGGCACCCCGGGTAGAGAGCCATCCGCGGACGCGAAACTCAAGGCGGAAGAGGAATATTCGATCGGTTACGAATATATGAAACAGACGCGTTTTGCCGAAGCAGTCCCGCATTTCCGGACCGCGATCGAACTCTGGCCCGCTTACTACGGCGCTTATATCGCGCTCGCCCAGGCATACCGCTCACAGGGTGATTTTACCAACGCCGAATCGACCTACACCAGAGCAAAGGGCATCGACCCTGCCGACACCAGAGCATATGAGGGCATGGGCGTTCTTTATTTTTCAGATCTCAAGAAATATAATGAAGCGCTCGCCGAATACCATGCGGCCCTGGCTCTTGATACAACGAATGTCAATATTTTGAATAGCATCGCTTCGATCTACGCCATAATGAAAGATTATGACAACGCTTTTGCTTTTTACAACCGAAGCCTTTTCTACGAACCCGAGAATATATCCAGTAGTTTCGCCGTGGCCAAGCTCTACGTTGAAAAGGGGGAACCGGAAAAAGCCGTCAGTTATCTGGAGACGCTGAAGGCGAAAAAACCGGAAGTCTCCGAGATCAGAAAGCAACTGGGTGAAGTCTACCTGCAGATGAAAAAATACGACGAAGCCACAAAGGAGTACGATTGGCTGCTAGTCAAGTACCCGGACAACGCATACTACCATCTGCAGCTCGGGCTTATCCTTCAAAAACAGAAAAAATACCAGGCCGCGCTTAAGGAATACGAAGAGGCGCGTCGGCTTGCACCCGGCGATGCGGCCGCGCTTTATTATCTGACGGACCTGAACATCGTACGCGGAAAATACGCACAAGCCGAGGCCCGCGTCCGCGAAGCGCTTGCGCTGGCGTCGGACAGCTCCTACGCGTTCATCCTGCTGGGCGATATCTACGAACGCAAGGGTTACAATGCCAAACTTGCCTGGGAGAAGAAAAAGATCAAAGAGAACCAGTCGTCGGGGATCTCGGCCGTGGATCTCCTGAACCAGGCGATCGCCTACTATGGCCAGGGAAAAAATAACGGCCAGTACGCTTCATATGCGTCGGCGGAGATCGACCGATGCGGTACTTGGGTCAAGCAGATCAAGGAAGAATTATGGTACATAGGAGTCAAACCATGAAACCAAAGGGCATATCGGGAATCGCAGCGATCATCATTATCATCATATTACTGCTGATTGGATACGTGGCGTATCAGATGGGACGCTTACAATTCACCTATAGCGCGGTCAAGGAAAAAGTTACGGATGCCGCCAAGATCGGGCTCGCGCAAAGTGACCAATCGATCACGGAAGAGCTTATTAAAGAGTCGAAAGATCTCCACGTTGTGCTGAAACCTGAACAGATCTATGTCGATCACGGCATCTTTGATTCACTGCGGATCTACGTAACCTACGATGATTCATCGAATATTTTCGGCATGATATACCACAAGAGCTTCGTGATCGATGTCATCCAGCCGATAAAGGTCCGGTACTAAAGAGAAACAGGCGATGCTGCATAATCCAGTTCTCCTTCTTAACCAGAATTACGAACCACTCACCGTGCTCAAGGTTAAGCGGGCGATCACCCTCTTATTCCTGGGCAAGGTTGACCTGATCGAAAACGCGGATGGGAAGATGCTGCACGCCATCACCATGAACTTACCCGTACCCTCGGTCATCAGGCTCCGCTACTTCGTCCAGATAAAACGCAAAGAGATCCCTTTGACCAAGAAGAACATCATTAAACGGGATAACCACGAATGCCAGTATTGCGGTAAGAGAGCCGGCATGATGACGACCGACCATGTCAATCCCAAGGCGCTGGGCGGCGAAGAATCATGGGAGAACCTGGTTTGCGCATGTCTGGAATGCAATAATAAAAAAGGGAACCAAACATTACAGGCCGCGGGTCTCAAGCTGGTCAAAAAGCCCAAAAAGCCGAATTATTTCACTTTTGTACTACGGGAACTCGGTAATCCCAATGATAAGTGGCGGCCTTTTCTTTTTCAATCTTAGCGTATCTATTTTTACCGCATCGGTACCATCCGTTCCTGTCAAAATCGCACTTTCCGGCAACAATTTTTTTTCTTCATCTTATCTACTCCGGAACAACCGTGACCTGATGTCCGCCGCCGATGTGGAAAAAACCATCAGCCGCATCCTGGATCTCTACGCAGAAGCCGGTTTTGCTTTGTGCTCGGTCGTACCCGTGGTAAACCATAATGACAGTGACCGGATATCGGTGCTCCTTGAAATCAATGAGGGCGCGAGAATAAAAGTGAACGATTACGAATACCGGGTGACCGGCAAAACATCGCCCGCTGCCCTGCGACGGATCTCCCTGCTGCACGACGATGTCTATTTCAACCTCAGGGATATTGAAAAGGCAAAATCCATATTCCTGAACACGGGCGTGTTCAGCTCGGTCAGCGAGCGAATCGTGGAGAAACAGGATGACTTTTTCGTTGTCTTCGACCTGGTCGAAAACCCGGCCGACTACATAAATGGATCCGGCTCGATCGCGCAGGACAATGTGATCCTGGGCGCGGCTTACCAGACCGCCAGCATATTGGGCACGCTCCGGCGATTTTCCTTTATCTATGAATCGGGCACACTTACCGACGTACCGGGACAGCTGAAGAACCTTTTTGCCCTTTCATTCTCTGATCCAGTATCGATCGCGCCGGTGATCCTGGATATTAACTTTTCCCTGACCGCCTATGATACGGCCCGTCTTTCCCTGATCAGCGGCCGGGTCGCGGCGCCGGTAGGCGCTCATGTGAAAACCTCGGTGCTGTCAGGACTGGAAATAGTCGACTATCTGGTCGATACATCGCGCCCGGGCTACCGCAACAGTCTCGTGGGGCTGGGCATGGTCGCATCATTCAAGAATGATGCCGCAGAATTGACGCAGAATTTCGATATTGATTACCTGTTCAGGTCCAGCGACCGTCTTCGGTTCAGGTATGACGGCTTGCTTGCATGGCAATCGCTCGACTTAAGACCGCACGCAGTCTGGACATGGACCGATCGTTTTGAATTTTTCGATTACTGGCGTCTCGGTGGCGCTCGTGATATCCGCGGTTACCAGGATAACGAATTTGTGGTGGCACGCGCGGGCTGGTTGAACATTGAATATAAAAAACTGCCCATATATCCGCTGCTAGACATGGCGTGGCTGGACAGCGGTTTTTTCTACGCATATGGATTGGGAATAGACGCGAAAAGCAGCTTTGCCGATGCGACGCTGGTCTTTGCCTGGCCCAAAGACGGGTCATGGAACGATGGCAAGGTTCATTTTATGCTGCAAAAGGGATTATGAATATAGACCGTGATGGGTCGGAATGGAGGCTAACATGTTGATCCTGGCAGTTTTGTTCGGTTACCTGCTTCCCCTGGATTCGCCAATGATGGAGAATATGGACTATTTGTTCATAAAAGGATTCCTGCGTTATTCGCTCATCAAGCCCTATGATATAACGGAATTGATGCCGCAGTTTGATGAACTCGTTGCCGGCGAATATTTTTATGACCGGACTGACAGCCGCATGATCTCGCGATTTAACCGGCTATTGGTCAAGCGTAATGATTATACCTGCCTGGTACAGTTCAACTCAAACTATGACCGCGAAACAGGATCGTGCTTCTACTTTGATGAAATGATGGGAGGACGGATCATCTCAAACCTGTCATGGAATCAGGCGATCCGGTTCAGGTTCGCCGGCGAGATCGACAGCCTGGGCCCGAATCCATGGAAAGATGCTGCGCAGGCATATCTGCGGGAAGGCAACCTGTATCTGGATACAGACCGGTTCAAGGCACTTTTCGGCCGCCGTAATTACCTGCTTGGTCCGGGTGATGATTACGGGTTATTGTTATCACCGGCCAAAGAGGGCTATGACGGCCTTATGATCAGGATACCGGCAAAGTATTACGAATTCTACACTCTTTTTTCCATCCTTGACGCTTTTGACCGGCGGTACCTGTCGGTCCACCGTCTGGGTTTAGACCTGAAGAACTTCACTTTAGGTTTCTCCGAATCGATCTTGTTCACGCATGACCTTGAGCCGCTTTACCTCAATTTCCTCCTTCCCTATTATCTGAGCCAGTGGGGTCTTGACCGCGACGACAATATCATGTGGAACCTTGATATCGGTATCCGCGCCTTCAACACGTATTGCTACGGCGAGCTGCTCATCGACGATTACATGTATGAAGATGACCCGCATCCCAGCAAGTTAGCTTACCAGGTGGGCTTCAGATCCCTGATCGCGCGCTCTTTCTTGATAAAAGGAAATTACGGGTTCGTCGACAAATGGGTCTACACACACGAGGATGCGTGGAATACCTATGAAAATAACGGTATGCCCCTGGGTTTTCCCCTTGGCAATGACTGTGATCGTTTGTCCGGATCGGTATCGTTCATCCACTGGCTGGGGATCACGCCCTCGGTCATGGTGAACTTCACGCGTCAGGGCGAGGGTAGCATATACCTTCCCTATGAGACCGAAGGTGGTAACTGGAATCCACCCTTCCCCTCGGGTGTCGTGCAAAAAACCCTGGGCGTCACATTTTCAGCCGAGTACAGCGTCCAGGGGATAGTCTTCGTCAAAGCCGGTGTGGGAAAAGAGTTCGTCACGAACCAGGATCACGTACCGGGGAATGACACGGACGACGTGACCTTGAATGCCAGTCTCTGGCTGGTGTACTGAAAAACCAGCAAATCCGAAACTCGAAATACTAAATTCTAAACAATACTCAAGCACAAATGTTCAAATTTTAAAACGTTTTGAACATTAATATTTTGGATTTGGGATTTGTCTAGGATTTCGATATTAGGATTTAGTGCTTAAATGTTTGCCGGGATAAGGCCTTACCTCACATGCTGATACAAAACCACTGATCCCCATATCCACCGATCCCCTGATCCACTAATCCCCGCCTCCCTTACCCTCCCCCTCGAGGGGGGAGGATCAAGGTGGGGGTGAAAATCAGTGCCGGAAATGCCGGAAGCCGGTAAAGACCATGGCGATGTTGTTCTCATTGCACGCCGTTATCGACTCCTCGTCTTTCTTTGAACCACCGGGCTGGATGACCGCGGTCACGCCCGCTTTCACGGCCGCGTCAATGCCATCCCGGAACGGGAAGAACGCGTCCGAAGCCATGACAATCCCTTCCTGCTTGCCGCCGGCGTGCTTTGCCGCCAGTTCCACAGCGCCGACCCGTGATGTCTGTCCGCCGCCGATCCCGACGGTCCTGCCTTTGATCGCGAAAACGATCCCGTTCGACCGCACCCACTTGACGACCTTCCATGCGAACTCCAACGCTTCGGCTTCGTATTGACTGGGCGCGCGTTTGGTCGCGACCTTCCAGTCGGTAAAATCCTGCCGATCATTATCCTGCACCAGGATGCCGCCGAACACTGATTTGAAGACAACCGACTGGATCAGGCGGGGATGTGCCTGCACGATCCTTAAGTTCTTTTTTGTTTTGAGTATTTCCAGGGCCTTGGGCTCGTAACCGGGCGCGATGACCACTTCATAAAATATTTTGGCGATAGCTTCGGCGGTATTGACATCAACATTGCGGTTCATGCCGACGATCCCGCCGAACGCGGATACCGAATCGGCCATGTACGCCCGTTCGTACGCTTCACCCAGATCGGCGCCGATCGCCACTCCGCAAGGTGTCTGGTGCTTGATGATCGCGCACGCAGTATCCGAATAATCATGGGCGCAGGCGAACGCGATCTCCGCATCCAGGATGTTATTGTACGATATTTCCTTGCCCCCGTGGATCGCGAAATCCTCCTGCAAAAGACGGTTGAGATAAAATGCGGCTTTCTGATGCGGGTTCTCGCCGTAACGCATGGGGATGAACAGTTCGGCGCCGCTCGAGAAAAACTCTCGCTTACCCGATGCCTTGTTGAAATAGTCCGATATCACCGCATCATACCAGGCGATATAATCAAAAACTTTTCGGGCCAGGTTCAAGCGGTACTCTTCATCATACTTATTGTTTTTCAGTGCATCGATCAGGCTGTCATACTGCGACGGGTCGAAGACGACGCCGACATTTTTGTAATTTTTCGCTGCCGCGCGGATCATGGTCGGACCGCCGATGTCGACGAATTCGATCATTTCATCAAGGGTCTTGTCCTTCTGGGCAAAGAACGGATAAAGATTGCAGACGACCAGACTGATCTCCCCGGTCTCGAGTATCTCCTTGGCAACCCGCTGGCTCAAGGTCTTCACCCGCTCGCTTTCGGTGCCGCCCGTGTAATCGCCGATCTTTACGGCTTCGATCCCGTTATCCTGGAGCAATTTTTGGGTGCCGCCGGTGGCGATCAATTCAAAACCAAGTTTCTTCAATTCCCCGGCAAATTCCACGATCTTTTCTTTATTGGCAACGGATATTATCGCTTTTTTGTTCATAAAGATGTTTCCTCCTTATCTCCTATCCACCCATCCCCATATCCACATATCCCCATCTTATATTTATCACGCTCCATATTTCTGCAATTTCAAGGCATTCGCCAGCAGCAACGGCATGACATCCAGGGCATTCATAGTACCGAGATTTCCCTGGCTGCAATTTTTCTCGGTCAGGGTCATATTGTCCGGGATCACGTACGGCGAATGCAGCACCAGTGGATTGGGATGCCATGAATGCGAGTGCAGAACTGTCGGTGTTGAATGATCGGCGGTCACGCACAGCACATCGGGTTTCAGACCGGTGATCCCGGGTACGACGGCGTCAAACGCCTCAATCGCCCTGATCTTAGCCGCGGCATCCCCGTCTTCTCCGGCTTTGTCCGTTGCTTTGTAGTGCACATAAAAAAAATCATACTTCGTGTAATTGCTTTTCAATACCGTGATCTGATCGGCCAGCGTATCACCCACCGGCAGGACGTCCATTCCGGCGATCATCGCCAGCCCCTTGTACATCGGGTAGTTCGCGACCGCCGCGGTGCGTAGACCGTACTTAACGTTCATGGATGGCGGGCTTGGAAAACGTGCGTATCCTCTCAAAAGAATTGAATTTGCTTTCTGTTCATCCTTGAGCACGACCTGGACTTTTTTTATAAAGGAATTGATGATATCGGCGCTGGGCTTGGCTGAAGGCGAAAGGGCTTGAGCAAATACGGGTGGTTTGTTGTCCTTTTGAGGATCGGCATCGGTAAGCTCTTCAGACAAGTTACCTTCCTTGAAGACCACAACAAAACGGTGCTCTTTAGCCGGTTTTATGATGACTTCGATCCCCTGGATTTCCTTGACCGCATCCTGCAGTTTAGCGCAGAGCCTTGCGCATTCATCAGTGGAGATCCGGCCGGCCCGGCGGTCAATGATTACGTTGTTTTGCATCGTGGCAAAATTCGCCCGGATCGCCAGATCACCGTCTTTGATCTGCATGCCGATCCCCAAAGCTTCCAGTACGCCTCTGCCGATTTTATTTTTCAACGGATCATACCCGAAAAGCGCAAGGTGCGCCGGTCCTGAACCAGGCGTGATCCCGGCACCGATCGGAACGGTCAGTCCCAGGGCGCTGCACTGCGCGAGCTTGTCCAGGTTTGGCTTGCGGGCAAGTTCCAGAGCGGTCTTGTCGGGATGCGGCAGGTCACCCAGGCCGTCCATGACGATCAGGATGATCCGGCTGTCATTTTTACTTATAAGTTCGGGTAAAATATCCTGCATTTGGCTCCTTTGGCATTGATCAATGATCTCAAACGACAGGCTAATATTACACTAAAACACGCTAAAGTCAATCCTATTAAGGATAGATAGTTGGCGGTTGTTAAACATGACAGCCAACATATATGCTAATATCGTTACCAGTAGTAGACGAGAATGGTCCCAACCTTGTCAACTAGTTTCTAATTTCGAGGGCTGACCCCATATTCCATACTCCCCTTACTTACTAAACACCTTACGTACATCACTACGCTTTAAAAAAACTATCCCGTATACGCAAAACAATATCCATAATCCATTGAGAACAATTACATAAACCAGATATTGCATTGCTGAAACAACATCAATCCTATGAGTAATAATACGCATTGTGTATAAACTAGCAATAGCAGCCAAACCACAAATACAACTCATTATATAAAGTATGCGCCCCCATTCTTTGCGTAACGTGAGACCAATGCTACCAAATCTTGGTTTTCAATCATTGACGTCTTCGGCTTAATAGATATACTAATCTACAATGCATGTTTTTATCAGCGACGCGCATATCCGCAAGGACGACAGCCCAAGGGGTGAGAAGCTCATCCGGTTTTTGACCGAAATGAGGCCAAAACTGACATCCCTTTATATCCTGGGCGACCTGTTCGAATTCTGGTTCGAGTACAACGTCGTTATTCCCAAGGATTATTTCCGGACGCTGGCGACCCTGTACAACCTGATCCAGGACGGCATCCCTGTCCATTACGTGTTGGGCAATCATGAGGTTATGATCGGTGATTTTTTGAAATATTTCGGATTCATCGTGCACAATGACACGGCCGTGCTCACCATCCACAATAAGAAGGTCTTCCTCGCCCATGGCCATAATATCGATAAGCGGCTGTGGACGTCCATCTGGCAGCAGTTCCTCACATCGAAACTGAACCACGAGCTCTACCGCATGCTCCATCCGGATATCGGCGTATTCATTGCCCAGGCTATCGCCTACCTCTCCCGCAAGCAAAAACGCAATACTAATATTGCCAGCGGATTGGAACATTACGGACTCAAAAAACTCAATGAAGCCGGCTCCGGGTTGGATGTCGTCATACTCGCCCACTCTCACATCCCGGAAATAAAAAAATATGTAAACGGGAAATATTACATCAATACCGGCGACTGGATCGACCATTTTTCGTACGCGGTCATGACCGGCGACGACATATCGCTGCGCTACTACAAGTGACCGCTTCCCCCGACCGCGTTCTTGGCGATCATGATCTTGTCCCGGCCGGTCTCCTTCGCCACGTAAAGCGCCTGGTCGGCTTTTTCAATGAGGTCCATGCGGGTCTTCGCGTGCCGCGGGCAGTGCGCGATCCCGACTGAAACGGTGATCTTTATTTTAATTTGATTGTATCTTATATCCGCCTTGATCAAGTGGTCTTTAAGCTTCACCGCAGTCTTGATACCTTTATCCAAATTGACGCCAGGCAGGATCAGGGCGAACTCCTCGCCTCCATATCGTGCGGCAATGCCGGTCTGAGACACTAAGTGGCCAAGAAATTTCAAGACTTCATCTCCGGCTTGATGACCATAGGTATCGTTGACCATCTTGAAATGGTCGATATCGAACATGATCAATACGAGTTCCCGGTGTTTCTCAAGTTCCTTTTCAAGCGCTTCCTGAAAATGGCGGTGATTATACAAGCCAGTCAGCCCGTCACGGATGGATTGCTCTTTAACCCGCTCGTGAAGGATCGCCCTCTGCCAGGCCAGGGTTAATTGCGAAGCCAGCATGTTCAAGGCCTTGAGATCGTCTTCATTGAACCTTTTTCGACGATGATCTTCAAGCCAGATAACACCGAGGAGTTCATCGCTCTCTTTATTCGTCGCTCCGGCGAAGATGGGGACCCCGACAAAAGAACCGGTATTGCTTTTCTGACCTTTTTTTAGCACGACAAAATCGCCATCGCCGAGGTCTTCTTTCAAGATATAATTTTTATGCCGGCCGATCAAACCCACCAGACCGTCGTCAAAAGAAAACCTGGTGTTCTCCTTGACGCGCGTTGACTCCAACACGACCCCCTCTTCGTTCAGTTCGTCCATGGATGCGATCGACATATCATCGCATTTCAGAACATCTTTGAACGCCTTTACCGTATCAGCCAGGATCTCCTTCAATTCAAGCCCCCGCTGCAATTCCTTCACCAGCGTGGCGATCGATTTCAAATAGGTCGCTTCGTAGCGCTCCTTTTCATAAAGCCGGAGCATGGCGAGCAAGAATCCGGTCCCCAGAGCGGCTTCATCGAACCGCATCTTTTCCTCTTCCGTGAACTCCCCATCCTTGCGGTCAATGACAAGCACGCCCTCGATGCGATCCATGATCATGATCGGTGCGATGATCGCGGACGATATTTTCAATTCACCTTTATAGTAACCTAGTTCTTCGGGATTTTGGGTGAATTCCCTGATCAATACCGATTTCTGCTCGGCAATGATCTGCCGGTACAGACCGGACCTGAGATCGACCACGGCCTGCGGCTGGAATAATTCCGATCTTGAAAATCCCTGGATCAGGGCCAGGTTGTTGTTGTGATACGCGAAGATCGCGGTCGAATACGCGTGAAATGATGAGTGGATGAATTTTATGAAGTAAAGCAGGGGACGCTCGATGCCCGGGTGGCGGTCAATATCCTTCATCGAAGTGATGATCGATTTCACCTCGAAATCGGCCGGGCCGAAAAACTGGTCCCTGGTCTCGTACTTTATGAGCGCGCGCCGGATCATGAACTCTCGGTCCAACCATTTTTTGCCGATGACACCGGCGATGACCGCACCGGTCGCCAGCAGCACCACGGGCAATGTGACGAAAGAATGCCGGAAGATCGATGCCAGCACCTCGATCCCCGTGATCCCTGATGCCACGATCCAGTAATCGCGGTACGTGTCTTTATATGCGACGACCGGCACGATAAGCAGGTATAGCGGGAATATCGCCGAACCCAGTCCGCCCGTGACCTGCACGCAGGCATTTGTCAGCATGCCCAGCAGCATGCTGTCGTGTAGTTTTACTTTCCTCTTAGCAGCATAAAGTAGAGCGCAAATCGCGCAAAAGACCGCAAGGACATACACAAATTTACCATCCAGCGCCGGTCCAAGGCGCGGGGTCAGGGACTGGACGATCCCGGTCGCACCAAGAACCGTGTACACAAAGGAAATAATAAAAAAGATCGTTATTCCCATTCGATCGTTGCCGGAGGCTTTGAGGTGATATCCAACACCACCCGGTTGATGCCCTTTACCTCGTTGGTGATGCGGCGGGAGACCGCGGCCAGAAATTCCCTGGGCAGACGCACCCAGTCGGCGGTCATGCCGTCCTCGCTTTCTACGGCCCGGATCGCGATGACCGAATCATATGTGCGCTGGTCGCCCATGACGCCCACGCTGCCCAGCGGTAAAAGTACGGTAAATATCTGCCATATCGCGTGATAGTGTTTTAACTTCGCGGCTTCTTCGAGCAGTATCCGGTCGGCCTGCCTTAATATCTCCAGGCGCTGGGGCGTGACCGGGCCGACAATGCGGACCGCCAGACCAGGACCGGGGAACGGCTTGCGCTCGATGAACGATTTGGGGATCCCCAATTTTTTGCCGAGCTTTCTCACTTCATCTTTGAAGAGCATACGCAGTGGTTCGATGACCTTCAGCCTCATGCGGCTGGGAAGGCCGCCGACATTATGATGGGTCTTGATGGTATCGGACGGACCGATCCCCATCCCTGATTCTATAACATCGGGATACAGGGTGCCCTGGACCAGATACTTTATGCCCTGGATCTTGTCCGCTTCCCGCTCGAAGACCCTGATGAATTCCCGCCCGATGATCTTTCTTTTCCGTTCCGGGTTCTTGACGTTGGCCAGTTTCTTTATGAACTGCTGCCGGGCGTCCACGATCCGCACGCGGACGAAACGTGAAATGATATTCTTCACTTCACCTTTTTCGTTGTGCCGGAGCAATCCGTTGTCCACGAACACGCCGATGAGGTTCTTGCCGACCGCCCGGGCGGTCAGGGTCGCGGCTACGGTCGAATCCACGCCGCCGCTGATCGCGCATAATATTTTCCCGTCGCCGGCCTGGATCTTGATCTCCTGCACAGTGTCATGGATGAATTTTGACATGGTCCAGTTCTTGCGGGCATGGCAGATCAGGGTAAGAAAATTCTCGATCATCTTTTTCCCGCCCTCGGTATGTTTCACTTCGGGATGGAACTGGATGCCGTAAAAGTTGCCGCGCTGGAAACCGGCGACCGGTGTCGTTTCGGTCCGGGCGATGATCCTTGAACGTTCCGGTGCTTTCATTACAGTATCCCCGTGGCTCATCCAGACTCGTATCGATCCCGGCAGACCGTAAAACAAGGGACTGGCGTGTGTTCTGATAATGGCCGGTCCGTATTCCCGCGTACTGCTTCGTTTAACCCGTCCACCGTAGATCTGCGCGGCGAGCTGCATGCCGTAACAGATGCCCAGCACCGGGACGCCGAGACAAAAAAGCGATCGGTACCGTCGGTGATCAACGCGGTATACGCTGGCTGGCCCCCCGGAAAGGACGATGCCCTCGGGTTTCAGGCGGCTGATGGTTTCTGCATCGGTGTGGCAGCTGAATATCTCGGAGTATACGCGGCACTCGCGGACCCGGCGCGCGATCAGCTGCGTGTACTGTGAACCAAAATCAATGATCGCTATCATCCAAGACGCTTGAGCGCGGCTGATGCCAGGTTGGCGAGCATCTTGTCTTTGGCCTGGCTGAGTTCCTCAAGACAGAGCTTGGCCATGGGTCCGCCGATCCGGATGATTGTAGACACGCCCAGTTCGCGCAGTGACTGCGCGGTCGTATCATTCCGCGCCTCGAGCGCCTGCAGCATGTCGGTGATGGGAGTTATTGCCTCGGGCAGTTTCTTTTCGCTGACGATCTTCAACAATTCCAGATGGATACTATCGCCTTTTCCATTGAACAAAGACAACAGCTCAACGATTTTTTCCCTGGGCATATCTTTTTTCATACTACGGAGGACCTCAGCCCTAACCTCCTGCGAGACATCGTTCATGCATTTTTCCAGCCCTTCTTCGTAGTTCAATTTACTATAGGTCCTAACCAATTCGAGCCTGACCCGGTCGTCCGGATCATCAGCCAGGTGTATGAGTTTCGGCGCCACGTCCTGGTCGCCAATGTCAGCCAGCATCGCAATGATATTGCGTCTTAAAAACCATTCTGAAGCATCCAGATTATTCAGCAGGATTGTGGTTGCCTCCGAGCCGATGTTTTTGATGATATCAACCAGCTTCATCCTGAGAGAATAATCCTCGGCTTCTTTAAGCGTCATGAGCGCCTCAAGAACCGCATCTTTACCGAATTTGATAATTGCCGCACGCACGTCGGGATATATGCCGACTTCCCACAGGAAGGTAAATAATACAGGCAACGCTGTGTGGTGGCCGGTATCGCTTAAAAATTTAATACCCGCTTTTTTAAAATGCACCGATATGCCGGGCCGACCCATCATCTTGCCATAGGGTTCAATAAGCAGCTGGCACAGTTTATCCTGGTTTCTCTCGCGGCATGCCTGGTATAAATCCTGGATCGAATCCATGACGTGTATAACAATCTCCTCGACCGCTTCCTGTGCGATCGCGGCGCAGATGCGGTTCGCGATATCTTCGGCCAGCGAGTCGTTCCCCTGCTTGACAAAACGTGTGGCCAGGGTTAACAGCGACCGCAACGCTTCTTCCCTGACTTTGGCGTTGGGCGTGTCCAGCATCGCGTAGTAGGGCCGGATCGAAATCTCCAGGTCTTCGCGCGAAACATTCGACGTGATTTTTTCGCTGAGCAGCAGACCGACCTTGGCAAGGTACTCATAAATATCCGGGACCAGCGGCTTGAGTTCCGGCAGCATTGTCGAAAGTTTATCTTCGCCCATCGCGCTGATTATCGGACCGATATCACTCTGCTTTTGCCCCTCAACCTTGGAAACCACCAGCTGCTTGATGGTCTCTTCGTCAACATTGGCCAATACTTTTAGAACGAATGATTTAAGCTCGGCGTTTTTGAGAATGTCAAGGCGCTGCTCCTTGGGTAGGCCCATGATGATCTTGGCTACAGCCTCGCTATAAGGCTGAAGGTTCTGGTCCGACATCCCCTCGGTGCTGGCAGTCAGGGAAATGAGTTGTTCCTGGAACGTCAGCGTGGAGATGCCTTTTTCCACGAGGTCCTTGAGGCCGCGAATCGAATCGATGATATCTTTTTCCATGTACTGCCTGGTCACGGCCTGCGCTTCCTGGGCGTTCTGCACCGCGCTGCCGCCCTGGATGCCGAATTTGACGGCGTTGATCCTGATACGCTCGGTCCCTTTGCAACTCAGCATGGTCGCGGCATCCCCGTATTCCTTGATCTTGAGTTTGCCGCTCGTCATGACTTCATACAGGTTCTTCAAATCGCCATTGTTCACGCTGGGCGCGAAGGTCAGGCTGTTAATATCACTTTTTCTCAGTGCCTCCAGCAGCGACACCACGGCGATGTTTTTCGAAAGATCGATACGCTCATCCTGGAAGATCAGCGTCTGCTCCAGGAAGTAAAGGGAAAACCCGGGATATTTGTTATACAGCTTGTTAAGCACGGCAAGTGTGCTGCTTACAACTTTTTCCATAACCGGATGTTCAGGGGGATATGATTTGGCGGATTTATATCCGACCGCAATTTCTTTCAAAAAATCAAGGATTAACGACTGCTCCATGCGTAATATTAATTATATTTTCAGTGTTGTCAATGACACGTAATTCTTGAAAAAATATTTACCCGAAAGCGCCCTGTTAGACGCTTGATTCGGCTTCGTTTTTGTGTATAATGATCCTGGTAAATGATTAGTGTAAGACCGCTTAAATCAAAAGGAGCCATGCATGCTGAAAGACCTTATTCTTAGCAAAAAAGCGAGCGTCGGGATAATCGGCCTGGGCTATGTCGGACTGCCGCTCGCCATAGAGATATTAAAAAAAGGCTTTTCCGTGATCGGCGTGGATATCGACAAAACACGAGTCGCGCGGATAAATCAGGGCCGTTCGTTCATCGACGATGTTGAATCACGCGCGCTTAAAAGTTTTGTCCAGACAAAAAAATTGCGCGCGACCACAGATTATAACCAGCTACGCAAATGCGATATCATCATCATCTGTGTTCCCACACCGGTCAATGCCAACAAGGAACCGGACATGGAACCGGTTATTGCCAGCGCCCGCGGCATCCAGAAGATACTGAGGAAACAGCAGCTGGTGATATTAAAAAGCACGACGTATCCGGAGACCACTGAAAAACTGGTCCTCCCTATCCTCAGCACGACCGGTTTGAAGGTTGGCACTGATTTCTACCTTGCCTTTTGCCCGGAGCGTATTGACCCCGGCAACAAGAGGTTCGGCGTGGCGAACACGCCGACCGTGATCGGCGGGGTCACGCGCAAATGCACTGACATGGCTTGTCTTTTTTACCAGCAGTTCATCCGCCTTGTGCATCCTGTTTCCTCGGCGCGGACCGCGGAAATGACCAAAATCCTCGAGAACACGTTCCGCAACGTCAATATCGCCCTGGTCAACGAATTCGCGCAACTCTGCGAGCGGATGGGCGGGATCGACATATGGGAGGTCATTGACGCCGCCAAGACTAAGCCTTTCGGCTACATGCCTTTCTACCCGGGACCAGGAGTGGGCGGGCACTGCATACCGATCGACCCTTATTACCTATCGTGGAAGGCAAGGGAGTATGATTTTCACACGGTCTTCATTGAATTATCGGCGCGGATAAACGAAGAAATGCCGTTTTTCGTGGTCAATAAGGCGATCGACGCGATCAGCCGCTCGGGCGGCTGCCCGGCAAAGGCGCGCGTCTTGATCCTCGGTATGGCTTTTAAAAAAGATATTTCGGACCTCAGGGATTCGCCGGCGATCCGCGTTTTCGAGATCATCAAACCCAGGGTCAAAAACGTACGGTACAACGATCCCTTCGTGCCCAGTTTTCACTCGGGCGACGGTAAAGCGGTCAGATCGGTCAGACTGACGCCGCAGGAATTAAGAAAAGCCGATGCGATCCTGATCCTGACCGACCACTCGGCATATGATTACCGGTTTGTCGTAAAGCACGCGCGGCTCGTCATTGACACGCGCAATGCTGTAAAATTCAAGTCAGCCAAGGTCAAAAAACTGGGCAGCGGTCTGTAAGTCTAACCGGATCATTGACAATAGCTTTCTTTTTTATTATAATTCATCTGCGACATGTTTATTGAAATATACGCCACGTTTATCAAAACTGCAAGGAGGATAAATGGCTAAAATAACGATCAGCGTCATTAAAGCTGATGTCGGAGGATATGTCGGTCATTCCAGCATGCATCCCAGTTTAATGGCTCGCGCCATCCAGTCGCTCGATGGGCATAAGAAGAAGGGCACGGTCGTGGACTTCCATGTCAGTCATTGCGGCGATGACCTGGAACTGATCCTGACCCACCGCCTGGGCAATGACAACAGCGATATCCACAAGTTGACCTGGGACATCTTTGTTGAATGCACCAACGTCGCCAAGGAACTCAAGCTTTACGGCGCCGGCCAGGACCTGCTGGCGGACGCCTTCTCCGGTAATGTCAAGGGGATGGGTCCGGGCTGCGCGGAGATGACCTTTGAAGAACGCAAGAGCGAACCGGTCATAATTTTCGCCGCGGACAAGACATCGCCGGGCGCCTGGAATATGCCCCTGTACAAGATGTTCGCCGATCCGTTCAACAGCATCGGACTGATCATCGACCCGAGCATGCATGACGGCTTTGTCTATGAAGTACTCGACATTTTTGCGAACAAGACCTGCAAGATGAATACACCCGAAGAAATGTATGACCTGCTCTGCCTGATCGGCGCTTCCGAGCATTACATCCTGAAGAATGTTTATAAAAAGAATGGCGAGATCGGGGCCACGACCTCGACCCAGCGCGTCAACCTGATGGCTGGCCGTTATGTCGGCAAGGACGATCCGGTCATGATCGTCCGCAGCCAAAGCGGCCTGCCCGCGGTCGGCGAAGTGCTCGAACCATTCGCGTTCCCTTATATGGTAACCGGCTGGATGCGCGGCTCCCACTGGGGCCCGTTCATGCCGGTATCAGTCGCCCAGGCGAACCCCACCCGGTTCGACGGTCCACCCCGCGTGATCGCTCTCGGTTTTCAGATCTGTAACGGTACGCTGGTTGGTCCCCGGGACATGTTCGATGACCCCAGCTATGACCATGTGCGGCAGAAGGCGAACGAGGTTGCCGATTATATCAGACGCCACGGGCCGTTCGAACCCCAACGCCTGCCGCTTGCGGACATGGAATACACAACCCTGCCGCAGGTGCTGAACAAACTGAAAGAACGGTTTAAATAGATGGACAATGGGTTAGGGTTGGGATGCTTGAGATATGATATTTCCAGCTTCTCAACCCTTGCCCGATTACAAACGATGACGGCAGCTTGTACCTCATAATGAAAAAATATATATTTCTGATTACGTTCTCGATCACGGTTTCTATCTGTACAGCCCAGATCCTGGGTCCGGGTACCACTGCCTATACGTTCTTAAAACTAGGCGTCGGCGTCAGGCCGGTCGCCATGGGCAACGCCTTTACCGCGATCAGCGACGATGGCAACGCCGTGTTCTGGAACCCGGCCGGATTGGGTCTCATCCAGAGCTACTACGTCTCGGGCATGGCCATGAACCATCTGACTTACTGGAATTATTATAACCTTACTTCGGCGATCATGCTGGGCAAAAAAGCCGGCGGGCTCGGCATCGGCCTGGCATATATTAGCGCTTATGATACCGAGTACGACGAATTCGGCGAGATGGGTAATGATTTCAGAAATTCGGATATGCTGCTCAACGTCGGTTACGGGAACGCCATCGGCCGGAAACGGCAGGTGGCATTCGGCGCCAGTGTCAAGATCCTGCGCAGCCAGCTATATCACTACAGCTCATACGGCTTGCTGGCGGACGGCGGGATCGTGCTTAACCCGGTGAAGTACATATATTTGGGTTCGGTCGTCAAGCATTTCGGCGCAAAAACCAATTACCTTGAGATGTGGGAATATGCGCCCGTGAACTTCCGACAGGGGATCGCTTTCAAGCTGCCGTTCCGCTTGAATCACTTCCTGGTGAGCATGGATTATTCATTATACCCCGATGTCAACCCGACTTTATCGGTCGGCGCCGAACTGCATATTCGGGAACCCAAGATCCTGCCCACGGCTACCAAGGCGGTATTTGGTCAGGACGCGAAAATTTCCGGATTTTCCTTGATGGCTGGCTATCAGTCGGGGTATCAGTCAATGGGCTGGTCGGGATTGTCGTTTGGTTTTTCGCTTGAGATAATGATGCTGGAGGCGCTGTATCTCGATATAGGAGGAGTATTTCTCTCATACGGGTATCTAGGCAATTCGGAACGGATCGGCATTGGATTAAATTACGCGCCCACCGCAAAGGGGTCCAAGAAGTAGAGTAGTTGCTTGCCGCATTCCAGATTAAAAAACCATCTGCGTACGAACCCAGCAGGCCGTTCATTTGCGCCGAGATATATTCGTGACCGTAATCCTCGGCAAAAAGGTCAAAGCCCTGAACGAACGGGATGACCTTGACCGATAACGGCACTTTGACGAACGCCTCTCTCACCGAATCATAATAGATCCAGTAATTCCGCCAGTATTCGCTGACCTCCTTTAAAAATTTTGGGTGGAAATGCGACGGATACAGCATCGGGTAGAATACATCGGCGTATTCGCTCAGCGTATATATGTACTGACCGATGCTGGTGATCTCGTACCAGACAGCATAGCCGTATATGCACATGCCGATCTCCACGCCGGGCGCCATCTTGCGGATCTTTTTCAGCAAGCTGATGATCGGCTTGGAGCGCGGTCCCTTGACATTGGCAAGCTGGATCGCCTTGATATTCCCGTCGGTGGGGAACCGAATGTAATCAAGCGCGATGGATCTTATGCCGTGCTGGTCGAGTTCCTTGATCACGCTTACCAGGTAGTCGTTCACGCTGTCAACATAGGGGTTGACCCATGAACTGCCGGTGTTGTCCTTCCAGATCCTGCCCCGTGAATTCATCATGCCGAACTTATGATACTTGGCAAGATAATTATCCCGGTAGCAGACCACGCGGGCGATCACCTTGATCCCATGCCGCTGCGCCCGCGCGACCAGGGAATCAAGGTCGATGTACTTTTTCACGGCTTTAATCTTCTTTGCCAGTTCCAGGTCCGTATCATAGCAAAGGTAGCCATAGTCGCTTTTGAGGTCGACCACGATCGCATTAATAAAGCCTGAATCCGCCCGGGCATAAACGCCCTCCATGTAATCGCGGCGGCACGCCTTCCAGGGATTTATGTAGATCCCCCGGATCAGGCTGTCGGGGTCGTTATAACCGCTAAGAACGCCTAAGAGGACACTCAGTACATACAGGGTCATGTTTCTTGCAGTAGGTTTTCCCCACCCGAACAAGCAGGGCGTGATATTCATTATAAAAACGGGAGACGGGCTTAAAACACCGGTTGAACAACGCCTGCATATTGTCATAAGTCATCGCTGCGTTCGCAATCCTGTGCCGCGATAGTATCCTCCTGGTGTAGGCATCGATCACAAAAACCGGCCGGTTGAGGGCATACAGGAGCATGGAATCGGCGGTTTCGGGTCCGATCCCCCAGACATTCAGAAGTTCTTTACGGATAACGCCGGTCGGCCTTCGCTTGAGCCGTCGTAAATCGCCGCGGTAACGGGAAAGAAAATATTTCAGGAAGGCAGTCAGCTTTTTCACTTTTTGCCTGTAAAAGCCGGATGGTTTGATCAGCGCCGGCAAGCGGCGCCTGTTCAAGTACATCCTTTCCGGATTCATCAAGCGTGCTTTCTTTAAGTTGGTGATAGCTTGTTCCACATTCCGCCAGTTCGTGTTCTGTGTCAGGACCGCGCCGACCATGACCTCGAAGCGACTTTCTGCGGGCCACCAGCGCTGCGGGCCGAAACGCTCATACAGCCGTGGATATGCGGTGCGCACGAAAATCCTTGCTGATGGTGAAAATCTTGACACTGGGTTGCGGATACCTGGTGTACCTAATACAACTGATAATCGCTTAGGTTGAAGTCGCCCTCGTCATCGATGAACCGTACGAGCCCGATCCCGGGCGCGTAATATTCCTCGACTGAACTCGTACTGGCGATCGTCGTGTCGGGCGCAATGATAGTTTCTCTGGTATTGATGATTATTTTGTAAATATTACCGTACAGGCTATTATCCTCGTACTCGGAAACCAATCCATCGATCCGGCACTTTCCCTGGATAAAAACGCCGCCGACATTCACCGAATCACTCATCGAATCCGCATAAATACTGCCCTGGACCATAGGCAGCTTGATCCTGGTCAGAAACGACCGCGCGACAATATAATCATCGCCCCCGAAATCATAGATCAGTTCCTTGTATTCGCGGACCGCCCGTTCATCCCTGACAATATAGTGCACTACGCCGGAATAACTCACCGGGTAACAATCCGTGTTCATCAGGGATGTCAGACTTTCAACTTCCACGTAAACCTGGTGCGGCTCATAGATGTTATCATCCGAATACCGCCACCAACTGCCGGTTTCAATGGGGAAATAGTCGCTGGCTGCGCGCTCAATGATCCGGTTATCGCAGGAAATAAAGACCGCTGCGACAATCGCCCACCAGAACAATAAATCCTTTCTTTGCGGTCTCTGCGCTTTATATTTCTGCGGTCTCCGCGTTTTAGAGTTCATATAAGATCCTTAGTTTAAACGTGAAAAACCCACCTTGGGCAGCGAGATCAGAGACGCCCTCATAGCAGAATTTTGGATATATATGCAGGGATTCGTAACGGAATTTTATCATTAAGCCCAAACCATAGCCCAGGGTATATCCACTTTCCGCCGCCTGATCGAGCTTACGCTGGCCGTAGTCAAATCCGGCATCCAGTACCGGTGAGATCCGCCAGTTATCTTTGTGCAGACCTAACCTTGCTCCATAACTGGTGAACGAATAACCGGGATTTTCCCCGGGGATAAAAGAACCCTGTAATGCCATGGATAAAGCGAGATCATGGGTCTGACCCGAAACTACCGCGTCGATCACCGAACCGGTTGCGAGATCATCGAACCCCAGGACCGGCGCTTGCATGCCGCCTTCGATGCCGATGGAAAGACTGAACATCAAGTACGTATACAACATGAGATATTGTACTAAATAATTTCTTTATGTCAAGTGACGACCGGATAAACGGTCACTCGAATTTCCGCACGAAGCTCATGCCCGGCAGCTGTTTGATCAGACCCTTGATCTCAAGTCTGAGCAGGACCCCAAGGAGCTGGGGCGTGGATATCCGCAGTTGATCCGACAATTCATCGAGGATAACGGGATCGCAGGATAATGCATCCCAGACGTTTTTTTCGTCCGGCGCCAGTTCTACTTCCCGTATTTCACGTTCCTGTCTGGTATATTTTATGCCCAGGGCTTCCATGACTTCATCGGCCGATGTCACGGGTGTGGCGCCGTCCTTTATCAGTCGGTTTGTGCCCTGAGAGGTTTTCGCATAGATATTACCCGGTATCGCGAAGACATCTTTGTTCTGGTCCAAAGCCCAGCTGACCGTGTTCATGACCCCGGACTTCTCCTTGGCCTCGATAGCCACGATCCCCTTTGACAGGCCGGATATGATCCGGTTGCGCTTGGGAAAGTTCTGCGCCAGCGGCGGGGTGCCGATGTTGAACTCTGAAATGACCGCGCCGTGCTTGATGATCTCCGCCATTAGATCCCTGTTCTCGGGCGGATAGACGGTGTCCAATCCGCAGCCCAGCACGGCAATGGTCCGTCCTTTGGCGCGGAGCGCGCCCCAGTGGGCCGCGGTATCGATTCCGCGCGCCATCCCGCTCACCACGCTCACGCCGGATCCGGCAAAGTCACGGGCGAAAGTTTCAGCGATGTTTTTGCCGTACACTGTGGCGCCGCGCGTGCCGATGATCGCGACCGCCACTGCATCATCGGGCAGGATATTTCCGCGAACGAAAAGCACGGGCGGGAAGTAATCGACCGCCTTCAGCCATTGCGGATAATCATCCGCGTAGTACGGGACCGCCCGGATATCGAGCTGTTCCAGCGTTTTGTATTTTTCCAAAATCTCGTTGTCCGTCTTGAGCGATGCTATGGACCGCGCGATCTCTTCGCCCACCACCTCGGCGCAGAGCGCGGGTGGAGACTGCAGGATACCCTGGGGTGTTTTAAACCGCTCCAGCAGGGCGAGCATCCTCGTTTCGTTAAGCCTGGCCATCGACATGAGGAGTACAAAATCCCGGCTTTCGTTTGGATCAGTCATTTATTTTTTCCGGGTACCGTGCATGATAGCGTTCCGAACCACGCGGTTGCAATGCCGGCATTTCCACGATCTCGCTTACGGTCTGGGCCAGACCGGGCTCGGCGCTTTGCAGTACATCCATGATCACGGCGCGGTCTGAGCCATCCTTTATACCCTCCGCGATCCGCCAGGCAGATCCCTGCGGATCTTTCAGCACGATCTTGACCAGCGCGATCCTTGCTTCCTTGGCCACGGTCGGGTTGTCATCTTTCAGAACAAGTTTCAGAATCGGCGGCAACGCCGCGGGATCGCCGATCTCACCAAGGCTCAAACAGGCCGCTGCCCGGGTGAACCAGTAACCCTTGGAGCACAACCGCATCAGGCGCGGCATGACTTTGGTGCCCAGCCTGGCAAGCTCATGGGCGCTCTTTTCCCTAAGGCACCAGGAACCGTTTTCCAGCACTTTGAGCAGGATCTTGGTCCGGTCGATCTCATTAAGGTCGTTAAGTTTGCTGAATACTCTTAGCTTTTTGCTCATTTCCGTATTCTTGAGCAGCTTGAGGATCGTTTCCTTGTCCGGCTTAAGCGTGATCTTCATCATGTACCATCGGCCTTGGGATCTTTTCCCGCTACGCCGGCATCAGATAGCCGATCAGCGTTTCCAGCCCCTGACGCTTCAGGGCGGAGATGAAACAGTTTTTTTCCTTGATCACAAAATCCGGCAATTTGTCCAGCAGGTCAATTTTGTTAAAAACCACCAGTCTTGGTTTTTCTACCAGGCGCTTGTCATAACGACGAAACTCATCCAGCAGGCCGCGGTACTGCGCCATTGGGTCGGGCGCCGAAACATCGATCAGGATGATCAGCTTTTTGGTGCGCTCGATGTGCCGGAGGAAGGTCAACCCCAATCCTTTGCCGGCATGCGCGCCTTCGATAATGCCGGGCATGTCCGCAAGGACAACGCTCTGCAGTCCCTGCTTTAAAACACCCAGGTTCGGCGTCAGGGTGGTGAATGGATAAGCCGCGATGCCGGGCTGCGCGTTGGTGATGGCTTTTAGGAGGGTTGATTTTCCCGCATTGGGAAAACCGACAATGCCAATGTCCGATATGATCTTGAGCTCGATCCGGTATTCGTGTTTCTCTCCTGGTTCGCCGGGTTCGGCAATACGCGGCGCCTTATTATACGATGAAGCGAAACTGCTGTTCCCGCGGCCGCCTTTACCGCCGCGCGCCACCAGTAACTGGTCGTGCTCGGTCAGGATCTCACCCGCGGCCTTCTCCCCCTCGTATACGACGATACCCAACGGTACCTTGATGCGGGCGTCGTCCCCGTTCCTTCCATGCATGCCCTTGCCCTTGCCGTGCAGGCCGCGGCCGGCCCGGTAATGCGGCCGCAGTTTAAAATCGTATAAGGTCTGGAGGGACCTGGTTCCAATTAGAAAGACCGAACCGCCGTTACCACCATGACCGCCGTCCGGACCGCCCCGCGGCACGAATTTCTCGCGGCGGAACGACACGCAGCCGTTCCCTCCGGCACCGCCCTCGACTATTATTTTGGCTTCGTCAACGAACTTCATTGGCAGATTATAACGAATATCAGGGTAGTGTCAAGAAATCGCAGTCAGCGTTGTTTATTTCTTTTTGCCTGGACATGGAAAATTCAACATTTTATGGCAGGGCGGAATATGGAGAAATCGTCAGATTGTCGTGGCTTACTTTTTTTTACCCAGCAGCGCAAACAGCAGCACCGCGGACATGAACGAAAGCGCGGCGCCGACGAGCAGCGCATGGCTGAACCCGACTTTCTGCCAGAGTAGACCCATGAGCAGGTTGGCGGGCAGCAGGGTGACGCCGATGATCGTGTGATACACGCCAAACATAGTACCCCGGACGCCAGCCGGGGTCAGCTCGGCAACGTACGCTTTCAGGTTGCCTTCGGTCAAACCATAGTACAATCCATATATAACGAATATTATCCAAACACCGGCAGCGTGCTTCGTATACGCGAGCGCGCTATAGCATAATGAAAAAACAAGAAAACCCAGGACGATGGTCTTGTTCCTGCCGATGCGGTCGGAAATGACACCGGCCGGGTACGACCACGCGAAATAGGAAATATTAAAGGCGAGCCAGAGCAGGGGGATATGGATCGCGCTGATGCCGATCTCCTTTGCTCGCAGCAGTAAAAAAGCATCGGATGAATTGCCCAGCGTAAAAAGCACAATAATGCAGAAAAATATCCGGAGCTGGCTGTTTACATCTTTTAGAGAAAACGAAAAAGCACGAGCTTGCGTTTCCGGGATCTTTTCCCTGACGCCGAAAATGATAATTAAAACCGCGATGATCCCCGGAACCAAAGCCAGGCCGAATAACAGCCGATAGTTCTGAGACGATAACGCCAGGATCAAAAACGCCAGGGTTGGACCGAGCGCAGCACCCAGCGTGTCCAATGCGCGGTGGAAGCCAAACGCCCTGCCCAGGTATTCTTTACTCGAGGAGTCGGCGATCAAAGCATCCCGTGGCGCTGTCCGTATTCCCTTGCCAAAGCGGTCGCCGAAACGGACGACCAGAACGTGCCATCCCTGGGTGGCGAACGCGAGCAGCGGTTTCACGATAGTGGACATGGTGTAGCCGACGAATATGAAGATCTTCCGCTTGCGGCACCGGTCTGATATATAACCGGAGAACGCTTTCAGCACGCTTGCCGTGGATTCGGCGATCGCTTCAATGAGCCCGATAAAGACCGGCTGAACCTTGAGGACTTCCTTTAAAAAAATCGGTATCACAGCATATGACATCTCGGTCGAGAGATCCGTAAAAAGGCTTACCAGCCCCAGACTCAGGATATTCCGGCCCAGCCAGGCAAAATGTTTCTGGGATCTAGAAGGCTGTTCCACGATCAAAAACTATGGAGTTATGTAGTAGTCTATTGTGTCGGTTGGACCGTTTAGGTCAATATACTGATATTGAGAGGTATAGCCCGGATTATCCGTGCTGTCGATCAATATCCAGACGATCTGACTGCCCTGCATGCTGCTGGTGGCGTAGCATACGCTATCCATTTCGAAGAATCCATGCAACGAATCCGAGCTGTGAGCCGTGATAGTTTCACGGACCCTCATAATATCAGTGTCTTCCGGATCAATATCGCCGATCTTCAGAGTTAGGTCGTTGATCCCGGAGCCATTGGACTCAAGTTTGGCGAACCCATACATGTGGGTCCAGTACAGTACTTCCTTCTCGGTGCAATTGGTATAGACGCAGACCGCGCAGATCAAAGCAATAAAGTATTTCATCGCTTAACCTCCTAAGGATTTCACATCCTCGGCATGCCGGACATACATCGTTCAGCTGCCGTAGTTTATTATAGTTACTGCTCTTGAAATGTCAATATTAATTCATATAATATTTGTGTGAGGATCCTTGTGCTTGCAGTGCCGATCGGCGCTGGTCATATCAAGGCCGCGACCGCGGTCACGGACGCGATCCAGATCCTTGATCCTTCGGTCAAGGTCCGTGTTGAAGATTGTTTCAAATGGGTATGGTCGGCGTACGGGCAAGCGTACAAGAAGATCTACGATTACGGCCAGCTTCATTCCCACCGCTTACTAAAGGTATTGTACAGCGGAGCGGACGTTAAACGGGGTTCCAGCCGGCTGCTGTCCTGGTTCCATAAAAAAACGGCCGTCAGGTTCCATCGGCTGCTGCTCGAATTCCAACCAGATTACGTCATCTGCGCTCATTTTTCACCGGCTTACTACGCGTCGGTCTATAAACGCGAGTTCGGGTATCGGCTGGGGGTCGTGGTTACAGATTACTACGTACACCCGCAGTGGATCAACGACCCCATTGACCACTTTTTTATCCCGCATGAAAGCCTGATAAAGCAAATGCTCAGGCTTGGAGCCAGATCCGACCGCATTTTTCCCCTGGGCCTGCCGGTAAACCCGGTTTTTGACTTAGGGATCGACGCTGCGAAAGCGCGGCAGCGTTTCGCGATCGATACCAACCGTATTGCCGCCATGGTCATGGGCAGCCGGGTATTCGGCGGCGAGTGGTTCGAACTCGTCCGCGAGATCGTTGATTTCGACTACGACCTGTTCGTCCTGTGCGGCGATAACAAGGCCGCCATGAACCAGATCAAACAGCTGAAGGGCCGCGCCCGGCTGACGACATTGGGTATGGTCGAAAAAGTGTACGAACTCATGGCGGCGAGCGACATTTTGATCACCAAGGCGGGCGGCATCACCTCCACCGAAGCTACGAAGATCGGGCCGTGCCTGCTGTTCACTAATTCGATCCCGGGCCTGGAAGACAAGAACGAAGACTTTTTCATCGAGCACGGTGCGGCCCAGAGGATCACCGTGGCGAACGCGCGGTCGGTCATGGAAGGACTGCTGTCGCACCCCAATATCATGAAGGTCCTGCGGCAAAACCTTCTCCATATGAACAAGCGCCGGTCCGCTGAGAACATCGCGCGCGTCATCCTTTCCTGAATGGATAAGGAAAATTTCGAACTGGCGGTAAAAAAAGCGATCAGCGCTCTGCCAGCGGTGCTCCGCAAGAAGCTCGAGAACATCGAGATCGTAATCGAAGATGAACCAATACCTCAGAAAAATCTCCTGGGACTTTACCAGGGCGTGCCGCTGAAGCACCGCAGCATCTGGTACGGTAATGTCCTGCCGGATAAGATCACCATCTTCAAACAAAATATCGAGCGTATCGCGGGGAATGACAATGATATCCAGCGCATCGTCGAGGATGTCGTTTTCCACGAGATCGGCCATTATTTCGGGTTTGACGAGGAAGACCTGCAAAACTTATAACGAATATGGCAAATGACAGCGAATTATGCGAATAATAACATGTAAACTATATTACAAGGTAGGGTTCCCGATCTTATATAAAATCCGGACTGAACTTTTTGTTTAATAATAAGATTATACATTATATATCTCCAGGAGGCTGCATATGAAATACATTAAATTCATTATACTGGCATCTATGCTAATCCACTGCTCGGGCAAAATGGTCGAGCAGATGATAGCCGTCAAAGGTTCGACTATTATCAATCTGAACAAGGCAAAACTTGTCATCCCTGAAGGCTGCGGTTTAGAGAGCACATTAGTCTCTTTTGAACAGAGATCCGTTCCCTCCCGGTCCTTCTTTGGCGGGTATCGCATGACCGGTCAGGCCTTTGTTATCAAACCCGACAGTCTGCTTTTCACCCAGCCCATCCGGTTCTCCTATCCGGTCGGGAGCCAGGCAAACGTCAAACTGGCCGTCCGGATCGCCCATGGGTTCGTGCCCCTTGCCGGGTCCGGGGTCGTGGGCGAAACCCTTCAGGCTGATATTAATCACGGCGGTGAATATTATCTCATTGAGGCGCCAGGAGAATACGGTATTATTGACGCTCAAAAAGCCGATTCAGCGTTGCTTATTATCAGTGATATTTATATCAGCAACTACATTGAAAATTTCAAGAAAACTCTCGGGCGATCAGCCTACAAATATCCGATCTGGACCTTTATCAGTTCCCCTAATGCAACCATTGAAGAAAATGCAAAAAATCTTGCTTGGGAATTAAAAAAATCACACGAACAATTTGGCAGTTTCAGATTAGATGTCGTCAGTTTCGGAATTGGGGGATTGATCGCGCATCGGTATGTGGCCGACTCAACTCTTTATCAAAAAGATATTTCTTCTGCTATTATTGCGGTAGGAACACCATTTAAAGGAACAAATTTTGCTGATATAGATAGCGCAAAACAGGGAAGCAGCCCTTTTAGATTCTTTTTTATCGATGGGTATGGCGATAAATCAGAGGAACTGAATCCTAACTCCGCATTGATAAAATGGATCGCGGAAAATTCAATTTTTCTCGGATTTTCCGAAAATGAGGATGAAACAAAAAATTTCGCTTCGATCAGAGGGAAAACGCAGTTTCTCGGCAGAATGCCAGAGGAATCAGAAGGCGATGGACTCATTAGCGTTAACTCAACGTTTCTCACACCCGTAGAACCAAAACCATTTTTCGCAGATCACTTTGAGCTATTTGAACGCAATGATGTGCTTAATAGTATCTGCGAATTCATTAATCTTTATCGCAGCTACACTTGGCCTTCTTTGTTCAGGGCAGTCTGGAAGGGACAAGAAAGCATCTCCAAAGTAGGAGAAACGTGGATAAAAGAAGCGAAACTGCACTATCCAGGCATCGATTTTGAAGTATTGCTCGAATGGGCAGAAAACTTATTAAGATCAACGCCTCAAGATGCAATATTGATAACAAACGGTGACAACGATACGTATCCGCTGTGGTACCTGCAATCACTTAAAGGAATAAGGAATGACGTGATCGTGGTTAATTGGTCGCTTCTAAATACTGCGCAATATATTCGGTATCTTATCAAGAATGGCTTGCCACTGGAAATAAATGATGCAGAGATCGACAGTCTTCGTCCCTATATGGATAAAAAAAATGATCGACCGGTATTCGTGGCCGATCAGATCATTTCATATCTTGTTGCGCAAAATAAAGGGCCCGTCGTGTTCTCAACAACTCTATATGATCCGGAGAAACTGGGCTATCCCCTGTGTTTGACCGGCATTGTATATGAACTCAATAAAAACGGCGCAGAATGGGTTAACCGCTATGTAAACATTGAAAAAACAGAAAGACTGCTCTATGAATCGTTCAGCTACGATAAGTTCTTCTCGGCATCTTATGATTCGTTATGTACTGACATACAAGCCATTCTCAGCAACCATGCATCTTCAGCATTTGCACTGGCAATGGTTTTGAAAAAGCAACAAAAGTATGACGAAGCGCTGAAGGCGATCGCATTCGGCAAAAAATTAGTTCCGCCCCAGATGATATCTTATTTTCTTCATCTGGAAGCATCAATATATCTTAAAAAGAATTCCATCGACAAAGCCGACAGCCTTTTCAATGAATTACTGGGCATGCCCGGCACTGAAGCTCGCCACTATAAAGAAACCGCCAGGATCTACCATGATGAACTAAATAAGAAAGACCGGGCAATCCTGATCCTTGCTGAAGCCCTGAAACGATATCCTCAAGACAAGGAGATCACCGAACTGATCAAAAAATACCAGGAGGATTAGAATCGCCGACTACGCTGATATCCCGCCGTTCCAACTGTACCGGCTGTACAAGCATGGCGATGATGGCGCTTTCCGCCAGCTATACGAGCTTTACAGCCCCGGGCTTTTCAATTACCTGGTAAGGCTCGTCAGCGACTGGCATCGCGCCGAGGATATGCTCGTGGAGACATTTACAAAACTGGCCCGGTCTGACCTTGATGAGCGGGGTACTGTTAAAGCCTGGCTTTACCGGGTCGCCACGAACCAGTGTTACAAGTGGTTCCGAAAGAATAAGCACCAGGAAGTGGAGCTCAACGAGGACACATGGATCCCCTTGCAGCAGCGCGACCATATACCCCGGTTCGAACGGGAGATCAAGGTCCAGAAAATACTGCACCGATTGTCCGATCAGCACCGCGTGGTGATCGTTATGAAATTCTACAATGAAATGAGCTATCAGGAGATCGCTGACGTACTGTGCATCCCGCTGGGAACGGTCAAATCCCGCATGCACGAAGCGATGAAAGCTTTGAGGAGGCTACATGAACTGCCGTGAAGTCAACGAATATCTGGACGATCTTATACTGGGTGAATTATCACCGGAGATCGAGATCAAGATCCATGACCATCTTGAAACGTGCGCGTCGTGTGGCAAGGAACTCTCAGCCCGCGAAGCGGCAGCGGCATTTTTAAGAACAGGCAATACGCTAACGCCGGAAAGCCGGCTGTACACCCGCATTGCGCAGCAGCTGCCGCAGGCAGAACGCAAACCGACGGGGGCGTCATCCTGGCCGAGAACCCTCGCCTTTGCGACCGCCACATTTGTGCTGGGCATAATCTGCATGCGCGCCGCCGATGTCTTCATCATGAACGCGAAGCTTACGCCAACTGCCGAGGCCCGTTACCGGCCCGCTTTCCGCGCGCCCTTTTCCGACACGGTCCTGTTCCACGCGGCGCCGTCGAAACACCTGGTGAAGCTCTGATTGCGAATTCGACGAATTAAAATATACGAATGGGACGAATGTTTTCGGCGGTTATTCGAGTTCTTTCTTCGCGGATTCGGTGAGGATCTTGGCAATAACGGGGTGGTTCAAGAGGACACGCGCATCTTCGTATATTTCGGCATTTCTGTTTTTTAGCATATCGATGAAGTTCTTTATTTTTTTGTAGCTCGGCTCGATCTTTTTCAGTTCTTTCTGGATCTCCCTTAATTCTTCAACTATCAATTCTTTGAGATCATCGCTCAATTCGGGAAGGGTTTCAACCTTCTCTGCCAGCTTTTCAAAATCCTTGAAAACATTCAGCTGGATCGATGTCGTGTCTTTGGGCACGGGAAAGAGCGTGTCGAACTTGTACTCGTCCTCGACCAGATCAATGCCGCGAACGGTGATCTTCGCGCCCACGAAGAGGCTGCCTTCGAGCGGTTTTTGAAGTTCGAGGTATCCTTTTTCCTCGAGGTAAATGATATTGTAGTGCAGCTGCCGGATATCGATGCCGAGCGCGTCCTTGAACTCCTTCGGCGTGATACGGTAGTACGGATGCTCCTGGAAGCGCTCGTGGGTCATTTCCAGGATCTTCCGCCGGATCTCGATGTTGGTCATCGTGTTCTTAGTGTACCCAAATTTGGCTGTTTGTAAAGGATTCCAATTATCCCCCCCACCCTAACCCTCCCCCTCGAGGGGGGAGGAAAAAGGAGGGGGTGTATTGCAGCCATAAAGGGAGAGATCTAATGTCATAGAATTAAAACAGAATGCTGGGAAATTTAGGACTTGATCTGGAAACTATTTCGGTTTTTCGCTGGAACGCTTGTCGCGGAACTGATAATACAGTGATACAAAAAGATTGACCAGGTTCTGGACACCGGGATCTTTGACAACGAACTCATCCTGGAGGTAGATCAAGGCCGTGGACACGATGAGCTTGTCCCGGAAAACGGCGATCTCATCGGCCTTCACCTTGTCGGCATTGATAAGCCGGTCCAGGCACACGAACACGATCCTCATTTGCCGCTTTAAAGGCTCATCCTTTTTGTTGAACGCGGCGCCTTCCTTGACCTTTTTAATGGCGTCGCTCAGCGCGGTTTCAAAAAAGGTATACTCCATAGCGAGGGTAGCTTGATCGCTTTCCGAGATCTCGGGCGTTTCGTATTCAACGTTCAAGATCCGGTCTGATTGCAGCTGGCCGAAGACCGTCGCGCAATACACGACGTAATCATCCAGGGACGATGAAAATTTATCCTTCAAACCGGCATTGAACCATTTCAAGAGCAGCGCCAGCAGGATATATTCCTTCAGGTTCTCAAAAGTCGGTTTGCATTCCGCCTTGAGCGTTTTTTCGAGGATCGCGAACGATTTGTCATTTATCGGCGCGCTATCGCCCAATTTGTCCCGTAGGTAGCCGTACAGCTTCTGCACCCGAATGTCCTGGATCATGGGATCGAATCCGACATATGTACGATCGATAAAGAATCGTATGAGCTGAAGATCAAGTTTGAGCGCCTTGGGTACTTTCGGCGCGGACAGCACGAACTGCAGGTAGGAAACGAAATTCTGGATGTCACGGCACAGCACCTTGAAATCGACCAGGACATGCAGTTTCGCGCCCATGACCTCGATCACCTGCTTGGACTTGATCTCTCCAAGCGCGTACGAAAGCAGTTCCTCCAGCCTTTCTATATGGTTTTCCATCCTGTTATATTGTATCTAAAAAAACACCCTGGTCAACGGGTGGTCATGTTAACGCATATTTGTTCTTGCCTTTCGCCTTTTTGCCGATATAATTGACAAATACCCATGGCAACTACGAAGGAACTGAGGATCGAGAAGTTAACCCTGGGCGGGCAGGGCATCGGGCACATCGACGGCAAGATCTGCTTTGTCGACCGGGTCATACCCGGCGAGCTGGTCCAGGCCGAGATCGTGATCGAGAAAAAAGACTACAGCGTCGCCAACGCGCTCAACGTACTAGAGCCATCGTCCCATCGGATCACGCCGATCTGTCCGGTATACAACCGATGCGGCGGCTGCCAGCTCCAGCATATCCAGTACGAGCATCAGGTCGAGCTGAAAAAAGCAATGTTTTCAGACGCGCTTAAACACATCGGGAAGTTCGAAGCCGCGACCGATGCCTTAGTCCATGACGATCCCTGGCATTATCGCAGCCGTACCCAAATCCCGGTTCAGTTTCGCAACGGCCTGCAGATCGGTTATTACCAGTCAGGAACGCATAAGGTGATAAACCATGAGACCTGTCCCCTGCATGATCCCCTGATCAACGAGACCGAAAAGGTCGTAAGGCAAAACGTGATCGATTCCGGCATAACCATCTATGATGAATCCAGCGCGACCGGCGAACTGCGACACCTGTTGATTATGACCGGTGCCCGGACGCGTCAGGTGTTCATAACCTTTGTCACCCACGGATCAAATGTCCCGGTTACGCTTTATAAACAGCTTGATAAAAAGATCCCCGGCCTTGCAGGCGTGATCCACAATATAAACCCCGCGCGCACCAACCGCATAACGGGTGACCGCGAAAACCTGCTCCTGGGCAGAACATATTATGAAGAAAAGATCGGTAATATGCTCTTGCGCATCAGCTCAGGGTCATTTTTCCAGATCAACACGCCGGTGTTCCAGCAGATCCTGGAGACGATCAAAAAGAATACCCGGTTGACCGGCACAGAGACCGTCCTTGACCTGTACGCCGGCATGGGCGTGATCGGCTTGTATTGCGCGTGCGACGCCAAGCGGGTAATAGGTATTGAGGAAAACCCGGCGGCGATCCGGGATGGCCGCGACAATGCCCAGAGCAATAAAATGGGTAACGTGGAGTTTATGGAAAGCACGGTCGAGTCGGGTATCAATAAAATAGCTGCAGCCGACATTGTCTTTCTTGACCCGCCCAGAAAGGGCGTTGCCGAACCCATCCTGGAAAAGATCACCGAACTGGGGGTTAAAACTATCGTTTACCTTTCATGCAACCCCGCAACTTTTGCCCGGGACAGCCAGCGCTTGATGATCAGAAACTACAGAATAACCAATCTGCACCTTTTTGATATGTTCCCCCAGACCTATCACATCGAATCCCTGGCCTTCTTTGAAAAAACCTGATTACATAGATAACGAAAAGATGACAGTGATAAAAACCGAATGATCACAACGATAAAATAAAATATGACATTTTTATTTTTTTGCGCACTGATCAGCTGGTTTGACTGGCAGGTCATCAAAGATAAAAACTTCACGGTCCTATATAAACCCGGCTATGAGTGGGAAGCCCTGCAGGCGCTTGCCGCCGCAGACCAATGCCGCACTAGCGTCTGGCAGCTTACGGGCAGCAGACCAGCGCATCTGCCTTTGGTCATCGAAGACATCGGCACATCTACCAACGGATTTGCCGATCCGGTTTTTTACTCCGTGCATTTATTCACGTATCCGCCGGCTGCCGGTTCTTCGCTGGAGAGTATTGAGAACTGGTATCGCACCGTCGCGACCCATGAATACACGCATATCGTTCACCTTACGACCACGACCGGAATTTCACGTTGCCTGACCGCGGTCATGGGACGGCTTTTCCAGCCAAATATGTATTCGCCCGGATGGATCATCGAAGGCATCACAGTATATGCCGAATCCCAGACCTCTCCGTATGAAGGCAGGTTAAACGATGGCTTCTTTGAAAGTTTTATCAGCTGCCGGGCATCTGATGGCTCGTTCCCCTCAATCATCGAGGCCACGAATGAACCGCGCGCATTTCCTTCGGGCAAGATATACTTATACGGCGGGACGTTTTATGAGTATCTCACACAACAGTACGGAACCGATGCGCACGCGCGTTTCTTCAAGACTTACGGTTCTTATCCCTGGGCGCCCGTATCGGCCTTTTTCCCGGCCCTGGGCCTGGATATCGCGGCCCGGCGTATTTACGGTCGATCGTTCCCCGCGCTCTTTGATCAATGGCGGCAGTATGAAGAAAAAAGGAATGCGTCGTGGCATAACCAGGGAACAAAGATCACGCGGCACGGCTGGCATAACACATCGCTGGTCGAGAACAACGGGTTCCTCTACTTTGCATATACAATGCCGTTAGCGACCGACGCGTTCCAGGAGGTTACGGTCACGAAGATCATGGAATTGGATCCTGAAACCGGAAGGGAACGAATTTTGTGCACGCTTGATAAGGCGATCACATCACCGCTTAAACTGCATGACGACCATCTCTATTTCACCACCCCGGAGATCCGCCGGGCCGCGAACGTGTCGGAACGCGGTTTCGGCATGACCTCGGTGCTGCACCGCCTGGACATTAAAACCGGATGGTTGGAGACTTTGTTTCGCGAGGACATCAGGGGGTTCTGCGTCCTGCCCGGCAATGCGGTCCTATATTCCAGAGACAGACCTCATGCATTCGGCTCTGAACTGTGGCGTTATGACAAGAATACCGGCCACCGGCAAATGGTCTTTGAAAGCGACTACCTGATCAATGAACTGGACGCTGACTCTTTGCGTATCATGGCGACGGCTCGGCAGAACAATGAGAACTGGGATCTCTATTTATTTGACGTCGAAACAGGTCTGAGCCCCCTGGTCACGTCACCATGGTCAGAAGGCAACATAAATCTAAAGGACGATGCCTGCGTTTACTCGGCTAATTACGATTCACGGTACGCCGTCCATCTCTGCGACCTGTCCGATACCGCTCTGTACGCCTTGACCGAAGCCGGCTCGGCGTACGCTGGAGATATCATCGGCGATGCATTATACTACATCGGTCTGACCTCGGATGGCTTTGATATCTATAAAACGCCGCTTGACTGCCGGCCGATCCCACCCTTTCCGCCGCGATCCCAAATCACACCGCCTTCGCAACCGGGTTTTCCGTCGTATGCGCGCGGCAGTTACCTTGATGTCTGTGCGACCATGGTCCCCGCGATCAGAATACCGTTCATCTTCCCGGCGGATACTACATGGCATTCATGGGTTTATGGTGGGCTCCTTGCGGGCCAGGACGCGACCAACGAGAATTACTATACCCTTGTCATGGGTTATGATCAACTTGCCCAAAGACCGGTCATTGATCTATTGCTGGATTCCTATTTTTTCGCTCCGGTGCCGGTGTCTATCAATTACCGCTACTCTGACGAGATGAATGTCCGGGCTGACTATCCCTTTTTCTATCGTCTCCAGCCGGGGTTTTCGCACCTCATTGTATCCTGCAATGTGAGGGCATTCGATTCCCTGCAACGATCAGAATTCACGCCCATATTACAGGCTGGTTATCACCTGCCGTTCGTCCGGATTTCCGGGGCGGCGCGCTTCCCCCTGGAGCGGACAACACTGGGTTCGGACCTGAACCGCACCGGATTTATCGCTTCCTGTGGCGCAGATCTGGTCATTGGCGGCGGCTCCCTGATCGCTACTGTTACCGGTTTCAACGACGCACAGAACCCGGACACACCGTCCGTAAAATTACACGGACTTGAGACCTCGCATTCTGCCCCCCACGGTATGATCATCAAAACACGCTACGCACACCGCCTCTTTTCGGTACGCTGGGGACTCTGGAACCCTAATATCTATTTTGAGGACGCCTTTTGTACGTTTTTCTATGAAACAGCCTTTTTAGGACCGCAAGACCGGCATTCCAGTCTGGGTATTGAGATCAAAATTGAAACAAAAACAGGGTTCGGTTTTATACCCCTTGCGCCCTCGGTCGGCGTCGCCTGGGACCCTGACCCGGATCCGGACCATGATGACGCATTGGTGCCGCGAGTGTTCATGACCCTGATATCTGTGCTGAACTTATGACGACGGATGAAAAAAGTGAAATAAAATGTTAACCGAACCGGCGGATTGGCTTGACTTTCCAGTATAATTGAGTATAATATAGGGAAGATATGGTGCTTGCGAACATCGAATACCAGGGTTTTCGCAACCTCAAGGATGCATCGGTCGAATTCAATCACAGTATGAACTTGGTGATCGGTGCCAATGCCGCTGGCAAAACTAATTTTTTGGAAGCGATCTTTTTTTCAGCGTTCGCGTCGTCGTTTCGCGCGCATGAAGACAGGAACCTGATCCGTTTCAACGATAATTATATACGGGTAAAGGCAAGCACCAGCGAGAAGACCGGCAGCGTATTCTATAATGGGGACAAGCAACTGACCCTGGACGGTCTGGTAAAACAACGGCTCAGCGATTACGTCGGCTGGCTTCTGGTCACCATCCTTTCACTCGAGGATATCTGGCTGGTGCGCAGCGCACCGTCGAACCGCCGGGCTTTTCTCGACTGGCTGGTGGCTAAGCTCACCCCAATGTACCTGCATGATTTGAGCGAATACCGGAAGATCCTGAGGCAGCGCAACCGGGCATTACAGATGGTGCGCGAGAATGGAGATGAAAACCTGCTGGACGTTTACGATGAACAACTTATCAATTTGGCGAACAAGATCTATATGGAACGGAGCAAAACCATGCCCGAATTGAGCGCGACCGTCAACCGAGTGGCTGACGAACTCGGACTTAAGCTTCTTGCGGTCGACTATATCAGCACCTGCCCTTCCATGACGCTTACCGGTGAGGCATTAAGGAAAAACCGGCATTGCGAGATCCTGTGGGGCGAGACGACGATCGGCCCGCACCGCGACGATATTGCGTTCACTTTGAACGGCAAAGCCCTTAAGTATTTCGCGTCCGAAGGTGAAGAACGTTCAGCGGTCATTGCATTGAAGCTCGCCGAAGCCGAGATGCTGTACGCCCGAACGCACCAGCAACCCGTCCTACTGCTCGATGAGGTCGCGGCCGAGCTTGATGAAAACAGGAAAAGGATCTTCCTGAATTTGATAAGTGAACTGATCCGGCGTGATCAGGGACAGGTTTTTTATGCAAGCACGCGCATCCCTGATTTTCTCGAGCCGAGCCATTATCAAACTATCAACGTGAGGGACGGTGAAATTGAAGTTTCCTGAAAGGATCGACCGGATCATGCCGCGAGTCCTGAAATCGCTGGAGCTCGAGGACCGGATCAAGAACATGATCATCCTGGAAAAGTGGCAGGAGATCGTCGGTGAGAAGATCGCCCAGCATACGCGGGCGACCAGCATTGATTCGGAAAACCTGTTCGTTACGGTCGATAATCCGGTATGGCAGGGACAGCTTTTTTTGATGAAAGACAAGATCTTGAAAAAAGTCAAAGAATATGGTATCTCCATTAAAGATATTAAACTAGCGATCATGTAGGAAAGGAGCAAGAGGGAGCGTTAATGAAAAAGAGCGATAAAGACGAAGATAAAGAGCAACTGCCCGGGGAAGACGACAATCCGCAGGAGAAGGTTGAAATGCCGGAAAAGGTCAAGGACCGCTACGACGCGTCGAAGATCCAGGTATTAAAGGGTCTGGAGGCGGTCCGGCGCCGGCCCGCAATGTACATCGGTGATGTCGGTTTCCGCGGCCTCCATCATTTGATATTCGAGGTCGTTGACAACAGCGTCGATGAAGCGCTTGCCGGTCACTGCGATTACATCAAGGTCATGATCGACAGGGATGTCGTGACGGTCGAAGACAACGGCCGCGGCATCCCCACCGATATGCACCCGACCCAGAAAAAAAGCGCGCTGGAAGTCGTTTTGACCATGCTCCATGCCGGCGGGAAATTCGATGACAAAGCGTACCGGATCAGCGGCGGTCTGCACGGCGTCGGCGTATCCGCCGTCAACGCTCTCTGCGAATGGCTGAAGGTGGAAGTCTACCGCGAAGGCAAGGTCTTCTTCCAGAGTTATCACAAGGGTGACCCTGACGCGGCCGTGAAGGTCACCGGCAAGGCGAAGAAAACGGGCACCACCGTGATCTTCAAACCGGACCAGGAGATCTTCAATAAGATCGAATACAGCAAGGATATCATCAGCCAGCGTCTGCGCGAACTCACCTTCCTGAACAAGGGGCTGAAGATCGATTTTGAAGACGTCGAATCAAAAACAAAAGAACGCTTCTTTTCCACCGGCGGCGTCATTGACCTGGTGAAATACCTCGATTCGGGCCGGAACCGCCTGCACAAACCCATCTATTTCCACCAAAAGCAGAACGGTATCGAGGTTGAAGTGGCACTGGAATACAACGATTCATACCTGGAGAATATCTTCACCTTTGCCAACACCATCAACACCCATGAAGGCGGCTCACACTTGGTCGGGTTTAAATCAGCCCTGACGCGCGTCCTCAACGAATACGGGCGCAAGCACAACCAGTTAAAGGAAGACCTGTCCTTGACCGGCGAAGATACCCGCGAGGGTTTGACCGCGGTCGTCTCGATCAAGATCCGGGAACCGCAGTTCGAGGGTCAGACGAAAACGCGGCTCGGCAACCCCGAAGCAAAAGGGGCCGTGGAATCTCTGGTCAACGAAAACCTTTCGGCGTTCCTCGAGGAGAACCCCCGGTACGCCAGCGTTATCGTCCAGAAGGTGCTTGCCGCGGCTAAATCACGCGAAGCTGCGCGCAAGGCGCGCGAACTCACCCGCCGTAAATCCCTGATCGATAACGAATCGTTGCCGGGCAAACTGGCGGATTGCTCTTCTAGCAACCCCGACGAGAGCGAAATATTCGTGGTGGAGGGCGATTCGGCCGGCGGCAGCGCCAAGCAGGGACGCGACCGGGCCTTCCAGGCGATCCTGCCCCTGCGTGGCAAGATCCTGAACGTGGAAAAAAGCGGTTTGAACAAGATCCTCGGCAACGAGGAGATCCGGACCCTTATATCGGCGATCGGGTGCGGGATCGGCGAGGACGAGTTCGACATAACCAGGATCCGCTACAAGAAGGTCGTTATCATGACCGATGCCGATGTCGACGGCGCGCACATCCGGACCCTCCTCCTTACCTTTTTCTTCAGATTCATGAAGGAGCTCATCGAAGCAGGTATCATCTATATCGCCCAGCCCCCGCTATACCGCCTTAAGCATGACCGGAAAGAGGATTATTTCTATGCCGATGACGATCTCCAGAAATTCCTGAAGAAGCACGCCAGCGAAAAACATGAGATCCAGCGCTACAAAGGCCTCGGTGAAATGAACCCCCAGCAGTTATGGCAGACGACCATGGATCCTGAAAAACGCATCCTGAAAAAAGTAACGATGGAAGATGCAGCGCAAGCCGACCGGCTTTTTTCGATCCTCATGGGCGATGAGGTCGAACCGCGCCGCAAATTTATCGAAGAAAATGCACGGTATGTGGTAAACCTTGATGTTTAGCTATTATTCAATAATAAGTGGAACGCGGGAAACAAAACCGCGATCGCAGGAGGTAACTTGGATACGATGCAGATATTAAAAGAACTCGCTGATGCGTTCGGTATTTCCGGATACGAGGAAGAGATCGTCAACATCATGAAAAAGCATTTCCATAATCGCGCCGAGATAGGCCGCGACCGGATCGGCAGCATAATCGGGAAAAAGTCCGGCACCGCACCCAATCCAAAGATCATGTTCGCCGCGCACATGGATGAGATCGGCTTCATCGTTCAGGAGATCACGAAGGAAGGTTTTATAAAATTCCTTCCGATCGGCGGCTGGTGGGAGGGTAACCTACCGGGCATGCGCGTGAAGATCAAGACCCACAAGGGTGAGATCGTCCCCGGCGTCATCGGCCAAAAACCGATCCACGAGCTCTCGCCGGAAGAGCGTAAAAAGCTGCCGGAAATCGAGCACATGTACATCGATGTCGGCGCCACCAAGAATTTTCATCCCGGCGACAAACTCGGGATAAAACCCGGGGACCCGATCGTACCCGACATGCCGTGCACGCCCCTGAAGAACGCCGACCTGTGCATGGCAAAAGCCTGGGATGACCGGGTGGGCTGCGCCTTACTCATCGACCTGCTCAACAACCTCGCCGCGACCGAACATCCCAACACTGTCTACCTGGTGGGCACGGTCCAGGAGGAGGTCGGGATCCGCGGTGCGAAAACATCGGCCTTTGCCGTCAATCCCGACATCGGGATCGCCCTGGACGTCAGCATCTGCCGGGACACGCCCGGCAGCAGCGCCGATTCGGTCGAACGCCTGGGCAGCGGTGTCGGTCTGATCATTTATGACCGCACCATGATCCCACATATCAAACTGAGAAACTTCGTCTGCGAGCTCGCTGAGTTGAACAACATACCGTTCCACCTCACCGCGATCAAAGGCGGTTATGACACGGGCGCCATCCATCTCACGAACTTCGGCGTACCCAGCCTGGCGCTCGGCATCCCGACCCGGTACGTTCACTCCGGTGCGAGTATTATTTCAATGGTAGATTATGATAATCTTTTGCAGCTCTTAACCCTGATCGTCAAGAATCTGGACCGGGAAGCGCTGCAGGAGATCTTGAGTTAACCAAGGAGGGTTCATGGCAAAAAGAATAATAAAACCCGGCGCAGTCTATTACATATGGACGACCACCAAAGAATGCATTGAGATCCTGCACGATCCGCACTGGGCTCGGTTCTTGCTCTTGTCGATCGGTTATCACCGCTACATGCTCAATTACAAAATATTCGGCTATCTGATCATGCCCGAATCCTTCTACCTGATGATCCAGCCCGGGAAGATGTTCACTGTTTCAAAGATCATGAAACTGATCAAAGGGAATTTCGCCCGTAAGTACAATGAATTCAAAAAGCGCGAGGGTACGGTCTGGAGCCAGAGTTTTGATGCCGAACTGGTCGAAAATCCAGAACAGTTCAAAGAACGGCTGGACCACATTCACATGCTGCCGGTGCAGCGGGAGCTGACCAAAGATCCGGGCGATTATGAATTCTCCAGCTTCAATAATTACAACCGCGCCCGCCGGACCACGATCCAGCTCGTGATCGACGCGGTGCCGGAAAAATATTAGTTGTAAAGGACTGATAATAGCACGACCCACCTCTGCTACCTGGGATGATTTCTGGGCCAATAAGGACCCGGGATCCATCTACCCTCCAGTTTGCGATATCACCGCGGAATTACTGAAATGCACGAAGATCGCCGGCAAGAAGATCCTTGAGGTCGGTGCCGGCACCGGCCGCGACAGCATAAAGATGGCGCAGGCCGGGGCTTTTGTCTGTACGCTTGATTATTCGAGCGAAAGCCTGCGGCTCGTGCGCTGCGACCCCCAGGGCCGCCTCACGAACCTGGTCATGGCGGACGCCCTGGAATGCCCTTTCCTGGATGAAACCTTTGACATCGTCTTTCACCAGGGGCTGCTCGAGCATTTCGCATCGCCCCACCATCTCCTTATCGAAAACCGCCGCGTTCTGAAAAAGAACGGCCTGCTCGTTATCGACGTACCGCAGACCTTTCACGCATACACGGTCATGAAGCAGGCTTTGATGATGTTGGGACGATGGTTTGCCGGGTGGGAACGTCAGTTCACGCCAGGCTCGCTCCGGCAACTTGTTGTCGGGCATGGATTTGAAGCGGTCCACCAGTACGGTGCTTGGTCCCGGCCCGGCATTTTCTACAAGGCCATCCGGGAAGCAGCTAAAAAATTCAATTACGATCTACCGATGTATCCGCGGCCATGCTGTTCATTGAGCCGCGGTTGGCTCGACCTGCAGCAGCAGCTGCGCCATAAAAGATTGTTCCAGTATACAGAACTATCGATCGGCATTATCGCGCGCAAGAAATAAATCCCGCGCCTGCCGGTTCTCCGGCAACCCAATAGCTTACGGTTTAAGAACAGTAAATTTAGCTCGTTGCCGGCGGTCGCCGTCGTCGATATTGACGAAATAAACGCCTGCCGGGAGCGGTGACGTATCAATGCAGAAGATCTCCCCCTGCCGTACGGCCGAGCCGACCAATTGACCACTGGAGCTGTATACTACGACCCGGGCGCGGTCAGAGACCATGGACGCCGGTATTATACTTATCCGGCCGCAGCCGGGAGTGGGAAAAACTCTGGCGCGCGATCCGATGGCAGACGGTTCATGTTCTGCGACCGCCAGATCGGCTGAGCGTTCGAAATAAACATCGTTGTTCGTCTCATATACGATCGCATGCGCCCACACCAGATAAACGTCCCCGGATTCCACGAAGAAGTGAGGTTGTGTATTGTAGACCGCATCAGAAGTGATCTGCTCCTCAGTCAACCAGGTCGTGGTGTTGTAAGAACGCCGGCGGTACAGATTGTATGCCGGGCTTACGTATTTGGCATAGTACACGACATAGGCACCGTCCGCGCCTTCGTTAGGGAACGGATCGTGCGAATTCAGGTTCGTGGTCAGCCGGACCGAGTCGCTCCAGAACACGCGGTCGGTAGCGGTCTTGATGAAAACATCATAGTCATACTGACCCGGGCCCGACCGCCGGTGATACGCGTAAAGGTAAGTCCCATTGGCATGCTTCATTACGCGAGTCCGGTTGCCGGACGGCGCGACCAGCGTTCTCAATGTATCCCAGTTTCCATGATTCGGGCAGTGCGCGATATAACCGCCCGACCCCTGGACACGATAGCTCATGGTCAGCGAGCTGTCGGGTTCAAGGATGACGGTCGGATCATAATAGGTCGAGGATGAAGACCACCCCAGGTCGATGGCGCCCTGACGGATCCAGGTCAGCCCGTCGAGCGAATAAGCCGTGTAAATGGCATAATTCCCGGCTTCGTTCGACGCATACCAAACGCGCAGGGTGTCACAGGGTAGCTGAACAAAGGTCAGTGTGGCCTGATCACCGGTTTCGATAATGATCGGCGTAACCGCCGCCCAGGTAACGCCGTTATCCGTGGAAAACGTGACGTACAGGTCTCCGGATGCCCAATCCGGGTTCCGGTCGAATATAACCATGAGCCGGCCGTCGTTCATCCGAATGATCCATGATTCATAGTCATTATCGGGGCCGCCAGAAACCACGACCGGCGCAGCGCCGGTCAGGACGGGTATTATGAATGCCGCCAGAAGATACCATAAAAATATTATCCTTGATTTATAGATGATCATCTCAACGCCCTCCTGCTCATTTTTTCAAGCCTAGAATCTAAACCCTATGATCTAGAGCCTGCTTTATTTCGGTCGGTTCGTTAAGAGCGGTGTTCCCTCATCGGTGAGGGTGAAATACATTTCTTTTCCCGGCGCGCCGCTATAGTGGGACAGGATGTAATCCACGTACTCGATCGTCTCAGGTATGGATGGCACGCGGTTGACTCGGCTTACCGTGCCTGGTCCGGCATGGTAAGCCGCCAGCGCCAGCTCCAGGTTGCCGCCGAACATATCGAACATGCTGCGCAGGAATCTGACCCCGCCTTCAATGTTCTGACCGGGATCGTAAGGGTCCTTGACGCCCAGGACTTCGGCGGTCTCCGGCATTAATTGCATTAACCCGATCGCACCGCTGCGTGACACGGCGTTGGGATTGAACTGCGATTCTTTGTCGATCACGACCTTCACGAGCTCGGGATCCATGCAGTACATTTCGCAGTAGTAATCGATCCAGGGATCATACTTCCCGTCGTATCCAGCTTCTGTCCTGGCAGGTACTGAACCCAAAGGCGGAATATTGGTTATCAATGCATTACCCGTGGTTGTCGCGGCCATGACCTGACCAACCAGGATCATTAGGATCATGCTGAATTTTATCGCATTTTAACAAATTGTCAATATCGGTAATCGAAGACGAGAAGTTAACAGGCGTGATCCTTGCTTATTTACCGGCCGGGTCAGGCGGCCGCAGCAGGCCGGTCACCTCATAGATCACAACCGAATTCTTTATGTTTTTCAACTGCACTGCCATCAGTTTTTTTGCCTTTACCTGGTCTTTGACCAGATCATAGGTTTCCTTGCTGATAATGATCTGCCGGGGCTCGGCAATGCTTTCGAGCCGGGACGCCAGGTTGACGGCCGTGCTGACGACCGTGTATTCCATACGCTTGATGTTCCCGATGTTCCCGGCGATCACCTCGCCCGTATGGATGCCGATGCCGATCTCAAAGGCTTCAATGTCCTGGATCTTCAATTTTTCGCGCCACTGGGCTTTCAATCTGGATACGCGCTCCTTCATTGCCAGGGCAGCCCGCACGGCCCGTATCGGGTCATCCGGATGCGACACGGGTGCGCCGAAGATCGCCATCACACAGTCGCCGATATATTTGTCGAGCGTGCCCTCTTCCTCGAACACGGCCTCAGTCATGCTGCTCAGGAAATCGTTCAGTATCCCGACCGCGACCATCACGTCGATCCGTTCGGTCAATGACGTGTAGCCGCGAATATCGCAGAACATGATCGTCACGACCCGGTGCTCGCCGACCAGCATCATGCCCTTTTCCTCAGCCATGATCTTGTTCATGACCCCGGGCGAAAAGAACCTTTGCAGGCGTTCCCGGATCCTTTCTTCCTGCCGGATCTTGTCGTAAAGCTGGGCGTTCTCGATCGCGATCGAAGACTGGTTGGCGAATGAGACCATGAACTGAATATCATCGCTCGTGAACGCGTTCTGACCGGCCGGGTTATCCAGGTACAGCACGCCGAGCCGTTCCTTCTCTTTCGACAAGAGCGGCACGCAGATGACATAGCCGATCGCGTAGCTGATCACACTTTCCTGACTGCGGAAACGCTCGTCCTTGGTGGCATCCTCGGTGGTGATCACTTCGGTCTTTTCAAACGCCAGCTGGGCGATGGTCCGGCTGATGCCCGCGGATTTGCCGGCCTCACGATCGGATCCCATGTTCCGCGCCACGCGGACCTGGAGCTGGTTCGTTGGCGGGTCGTACAGCATAATGAAACCGCGGCGCGCGTGAATGATCTTGAGCGCCAGGTCCATTAAGAGATTCAGGAGAACGTTTAGATCAAAGACGAAATTGATGATCTTCCCGACCTCGCACAGGGTCGAGACGACTTCCCGGGATTTTTCAATTTCACCTACTTTTTCCTGGTATTGCCTGAACCCCTGCTTAATGCTGGCAAGCGCGCTGATAATGGTCTCTTTTTTCTCACCCCTGGTAACCTGGGACACCAGCGCGTTTATCGCCGCCTCGGCATCGAACATGCCGCCGGCTTTCCTCGTGATCACCTTTCTTTCCGGGATGTAATCGAGCGTTTTTTCGTCCACAAAGGTGATGATGGTATTGCCGATCTGGATCTCGTCGCCGTAACTAAGTTCCAGTTCGGTCACGCGCTCGCCGTTAACGAACGTGCCGTATCTGCTTTTTCTGTCCCGGATCAGGTACCGCGCGATTTTTTTCTCCACCTCGGCGTGATTGCGGGAAACGAAGACGTCATCGATAACGATATCGTTGTCGTCTTTGCGTCCCAGCGTGATCTTATCCTTATCCAGCTTGATGACCTGAGTCTCGTCGTCCGGTTTGTGGATCAGGAACGTCGCCATCGTCTTCGCGTAGTGAGGTGTACTGCCGACCGCTTCTTTTTACTAGTCGAATGTGACGTTGTCAAAATGGACGGTTGATGATGCGTTTGCCCCTTTGGCGATGTATAGTCCATTCCTTCCTTCGGTAAAAGTGCTGTCGGTTGCTTCTATTTTACTGTCGCCATCCAGATATACATAAAAATTGCTGCCGCATGCGTCAACATCCAGATTGTACCATTCATCGGTATTGATAGTCATCGATGAAAATCCGATCACTGTCGGTGTCCCGTTTTCCCATTTTTCAAGATGCATTACACCTGCACTCACCGACAGGGAATAGTAGTTCTGAGAATCTACATAGCGGAGTATGAACCCTACGTTCCACAATGTATCGGGACCGATTACTTTGAAATCAGCGCCAAAGCAGAAGTTTGAGAAATTACCGATCAATGCCGCAAAACCATCGTCCATGGTCGCGCAGCTGTATACGTTTGGCAATGAGGGAGCTGATTGATCTTCCACAACACCCCAATCACCGTAGAAAACCTCAAAATTGAACGGTTCGATCGTGCCGATCGATTCATTGTCAAACGTGAACAGCCAATGCATGAATACATCAATAACGGCCGCGGTATCCGCCTTCAGGCTTTCCGGATAACATTCCTGCGGATAATGATATTCCGCTTTGGTGAATATCTTGTAGATACCGGGGTCAAGTTCCTCAAAAGAATATTTACCGTTGGCATCGGTCGTATCAATGCATACATCGGTCGTGTCGTAATCGGGGATCATGTGCACGATCGCTCCGGGGATAATGTCATCAGGACCATATACCGTGCCGCTCAGGTGCGCCTTGAGCTTGTTGTCCGGATCATATTCGTTGTCATGCGGCGGGTTCAAGCAGGCGACCACAGCGACAAGCAGCAGGGCAATACATAAGAGGCCGCGGGGATAACTAGCTAACAAATCATGAATCAATGCTTTCATGGCATCCTCCTTTACCTAAAACCTGCAAATGTAACCAAAACCAATGTGTTCGGCGTCGACATCACAGTACATATGGTCTTTCAACAACTCATTCATGGATGACCCGGTCTTTGCCCTGGAAAAAAAGATATCGTACGCGTTGTAGAGATACAAGCCCCCCAGGCATAGCCAGGACGTAAAAGCTATGTTATCCCATCGTTTGTAAGCCTTATAAGCATTCTCAATTGCGTCCGGATCGCCCGGCTCAGCATCAAGATAAGCCTGATGTTTGACCTCCATCACCAGCGAACTGATGATAGAAGAAGACCACAGTACGCCGGTTGTGACCATTAACATGGTGCCTTTACCACTTTGGCCCCGGTCCCTCTGCCCCAAGCCCGGCAGGCAGCAGGATCCAACGGTTGAAAAGCAACTGCGCCCTTCTGCGGGCGCGGCTGTGACCGGCTTGACCGGTGGTTTTACCGGCGGTTTGACCGCGATCTCGGATTTTACCTCTTCAAACACCTTTATGATCTTGGGCGATACGGTCAGGGGGTCCAGTTCCATTTTGGGATCAAGGGCGAGTGCCTTGCGGAACTGTTCTTTCGCTTTTCCGGTCTCGCCGAACGCCACGTAGCTGAAAGCCAGGTACTTGTACGCTTCCACCTGATCGATCTGGTTGAGCTGTTTTAAGAAGGTCAGCGCTTTTTCCAATTCGGTTATCGCCTTTTCATAGTCTCCGCCGTTGTAATAGGTCTTCGCGTATTCAAGTAGCTTTACCAAAGAATCACCCGATACTTGCTGGGCATAGCCGACACCGGCCAGCCCGATGATCAATATGATCGCAGTTTTTTTTATCATCCTACCTCCTATTTTTACCTTTATTTTGACACCAATTCCACTGACTTTTTCAGCATTTTGTTAGGTGGGATCTCGATCGTCTCTTCATAAACCCTATAATTAGGATTGACCAGCTTCAGAACATGCTTCCCGGTTGAAAGTTTGATCGGCTCGGCAATGGGAGTCGTCTCAATGAACTTCCCGTCGATGTAGACATCGGCCCAGGGCTTGACCGTCAGCTTGAGCATTCCTTCGATATTTTCAAGTTTCACGTCGATCGTAACGGTCTGCCCCGGTTTGAAATCATAACTTTTTTGCCATACCTTGAGATTCGGGTTTTCAAGTTTGACCACATGCTGTCCTGAATTAACTTTAAGCGTGCCGGCAATGGGGGTTGTCTCAATGAACTTCTCGTCGATGTACACGTTTGCCCAGGGCACCACTGTCACCTTAAGATACGATGTGCCGGTTACCGGCTTAGTGACCACGGCCATGGTGACATTCAGACGCAGCGGCTTTAAGGCACTGACCGTCCGTTCGATCTCGGTCAATTCATATCCGGGTTTACTGAATTTAAACCGGTGGATGCCGAGACTGACGCTTTCCAGCGTGCACGGTGTCTTGGGGTCAAGCAGGATATTATCCAGATATACCGCGGCTCCGGTCGGGATCGACTGGATCACGACCTTGCCGAATTCTTTGCTTTTGACGGTCGCTTCCAGCACGAGCGCGGGATTAAGAACAAATGTATCGCCACCCTGTATTTCAAATGCCTGTGATACTGGTTTAAAACCAGCCTTTTTCAGTTCTAGCGCGTGCTGTCCTTTAGATACGCTGTCAAGAAGGGTCGGTGTTACCGCGCCACTGCTTTTCCCGTCGATGAATATATCGGCACTATCAGGCGTTGAGTTGACCCGTGCAAAACCGTAGAGCGGAACGGGAATGACTGGAGTTTTCCCCGGCTTCAGACCGAACACGACAAAAAGCACGATAGCCGCCACCGCGCCCCCGCCGATGATCAGGACCGGCAATGGTTTTATCCTCGCACCGCGTACCGGCTCTGTCTTTGCCTTGACCTTCGACTTTACCTTGGCTGCTACCGCCTTAACATCCTTTCGTTTCTTTTTCTCCTTCAGCTCAGCCACGTACTTTAACGCCTGGGCGTCCTGCGCGTCAAGATGCAGTATCTTCTCGAACTCAGCCAGGGCATCATTGAGCCGGTCTTCGCCCAAGGTCATGAAATAAAGCCCCCGCTCAAAATGCTTTTCCTTGCGTTTTTTCAGCAGGGCCTGGAACTGTTCGACCGGCTGTTTGATGAAATGACCAATGTCTTTTCGTAAAACCTCGGTTTTGGACGCGCGCATTATGGCGTTGATGCTGCTGCCGAAATCGGCGATGCTCTGCTGCCGCTGATCCGGGTCCTTGACCAGCAGGTGCTCGATGATCGCGCTGATCTCCCTGGTCAGCAGAGGGTTCGCTTCCACCGGCTTGGGCGGGACCACGGTCATGATCTCGTGAATGATCGATGAATAGTTCTCGCCCCGGAAGGGCTTGATGCCGGTGATCATTTCGTAAAAGACCACGCCCAGCGAGAAGATATCGGAGCGGTGATCGACCTTTTTGCCCCCGGCCTGCTCCGGCGACATGTAGGCAGGCGTCCCCACGATCGCGCCGGTCACCGTGACCGAGGTGAGATCCTGAGCCTGGGCTAGGCCGAAATCGGCGATCTTCACGACGCCGTCATAACCGATAATGATATTGGCGGGCTTGATGTCACGGTGCACGACCCCTTTTTCATGGGCGTGCGCCAATCCCTGGCTGATGTCATACGCGATCTTGAGCGCGATGTCCTGGGGAATGAATTTTACGGAATTGATCAGGTCTTTGAGGCTTTTGCCATCGACATATTCCATGGCGATGAAATACATGTCGTCGGACTTTCCGTAGTCGATAATATTGACGATGTTCTCATGCTTGAGATTAGCCGCGGCCTTGGCCTCTCTTTCGAACCGAGTGATAAAATCTTTGTCCTGGGCGAGATGGCCGTGCAGGATCTTGATCGCCACGATCCGGTCCAATGACACCTGGACCGCCTTGTAGATCGCGGCCATGCCACCGGTCGCAATGAGTTCTTTTATCTCGAAATTACGTATCGTTCGGTTTATCATAAATTTTTATTATAATTATAGCAAAACTATTATAATTAAATATATTATATAGTCAAGATAACTAAGGATTTCAGGGTATCTTGACAAGAGACAAAAATCTGATTAAAATATCACGAAATGGAGGCAAAATGATCATTATTCTTATCATTATCATTGTGCTCGTGATCATTGCCATCGCCATGTACAATGGCCTCGTCGTCAAGAGAACGAGAGTTGAAAATGGCTGGGCACAGATCGACGTACAGTTGAAGCGCCGCTATGACCTGATCCCGAACTTGGTGGAGACCGTTAAGGGTTACGCCGCGCACGAAAAAGAAGTACTGGAAAAAGTAGCCGAATTACGCTCGCGGGCAATGGGCGCCACCAATCCCAAGGAATCTGCCGACGCTAACAACATGCTGACCTCGACCCTTAAAACCCTGTTCGCCGTCGCTGAAAACTATCCCCAACTCAAGGCCAATGAAAACTTCATGCGGTTGCAGGAAGAACTGTCCGCTACCGAGAATAAGATCGCCTTCGCACGGCAGTTCTACAATGACGTGGTCATGGATTACAACGCCACTATCCAGAAATTCCCGCAGACCGTCATTGCCTCGATCTTCGGCTTCACTGCAAAAATATTCTTTGAAGCTCCGGCTGGAGAAAAAGAAGCGCCTAAAGTCAAGTTCTAGCCGCCGCCCGGACTGCATAAAATGCCTGAAAATCTATACCGCCTGATCGGCGCGAACAAACGCAAGACCTACATATTCATTTTTATCACGAGCTTATTCCTGGGCGCGCTTGGTTCCGCTATCATCTATCTCATGCATTGGGGGATCTCGGCGTACGTGTTATTTGGCATCTTCATCATTGTCTACAATATCGTGCTCTATTACAACTCGGACAAGCTCGCGCTTACTTCTACCGGCTGCGTACCCGCTGATCCCGAAGAGTTCAAACAGCTTCACAATGTCGTGGAGGAAGTATCCATCGCCGCGGGCGTGCCGAAACCCAAGGTTTACATCATGCCCACGCCCGGCCCCAATGCGTTCGCCACGGGCCGGAACCCGCAGCATGCGGCAATGGCGGTCACGACCGGTTTGCTGGAGATCATGAACCGCGAGGAACTGCAGGGTGTCGTCGCCCATGAAATGGCTCATATCAGGAACTATGATATCCTCCTGATGACCGTGGTGTCCGCGATCGGCGGGCTCATAATTCTCCTGCGGGATTTCTTCCTGCGCTCTATGTTCTGGGGCGGTGGTGGTCGGAAGCGCGACGACCGCCGCGGCGGCGGTCAGCTGGGACTGATACTGCTGGTCGTCGGCCTGGTCCTGGCGATCATCGCACCGATCTTTGTCGCCCTGATCAGGGCCGCCATATCGCGGCAGCGCGAATACCTTGCCGATGCTTCGGGCGCCTACATAACCAGGTATCCCCAGGGGCTCTCCCAGGCCCTGAACAAACTCAAAAACTCCTATGAACCAATGGCAAAGGCATCTCATTCCAACGCGCACCTGTTCATTGCCAGCCCTTTTGGCAAGGACCGGTTTGACGTAAGCAGCCTGCTGGCAACGCATCCTCCGCTCGAGAAGAGGATCAGCCGGCTGAACAGCCTGGTAGTATGAAATAGTCCAGTCTGTCAATACAAAATATGATCACGGTCCTGTTCCTTATCAGCTTTCAACTCGGGGAACGGCTTGAATACACGGCAAAGTACGGTGTCCTGAGCATTGGCACGATGGTCCTGGAGGTCAGCGACACCATGACCTGCGGCAACCAACCATGCTACCACATCGTCTCCCGGCTCACTTCGTCATCGAAGTTGGGGTTCATCTTTACCCTGAATGACACAATCCAGGTCTGCACGACGCTTGATTCCCTGCTGCCCGTATGGTATGAGGAGAGACTTCATGAAGGCAAGTACCACAACCAGGAGGCTCTGTTTTTCGACCAGCAAAACCACAGTGTGACGTACGACGATACCCTGAACTTAGAGACAATGGAAAATACCCGCGACCTGCTGAGTTTTTGGTACTATCTCAGAACTGTACCCCTGCAAGAAGGGGATACGATCATTGTCAATGTCCATAAATCAAAGCAGACATCGGCCATTGAATGCCTTGTGCTTGCACCGGAAAAGATCAAGACCGGCCTCGGTTCGTTCAGCGCGATCCGTGTAGCGCCCCAGACCCAGGGTAAGGGTATTTTCGGGAAAAAAGGCAGCATGGAGATTTGGTACGCGAATGACAGCTCGCGGTATCCGGTTCAGATAAAAACACGGTTCAAGTATGGCAGTATTATCTTCAAGCTTAAGAATGTCGAGCCATAACTTGAAAAGGTTCGCGATCATACTCGCCGGCGGTCAGGGCGAACGGTTCTGGCCCATGAGCCGGCCTGATATGCCCAAGCAATTCCTTACCATCTTCAACAACAAACCATTGATACAACAGACTCTGGAGCGCTTGAACCGCTTTTTCAAGAAAGAAGAAAGGATCCTGATCATTCCCCGGCAGCTCAAGACCATTACCCGTCGGTTCGCGAAACGATCAACGATCTTCATAGAACCGATGCGCCGGAACACCGCGCCGGCGATCTGTCTGACCGCCATGACCCTGGAACGCAAATACGGCGACGGCATCATGCACGTAATGCCAGCCGACCACATGATCTGTCCCACAAGTTTGTTCCTCAAAGCGCTTGCATGCGGCGAGGACCATGCGGTCAGGGGACGGCTGATCACATACGGTATCAAACCGACTCGGCCGGAAACCGGCTACGGATATATTAAGGTCGGCGATCGTGTCGATAAGAACAGGTCCCGTTCAAATGCCGTTGCGGTCTTTGCCAGCGAGGGGTTCATGGAAAAACCAACCCTGAGCCGGGCGCGCCAATACCTGAATGCCGGTAAATACCTGTGGAACGCCGGCATTTTTACATTTCGCATCAGCACCGTGCTGAGTGAGATCAAACAATACATCCCTGAGGTCTTTGAGGGCGTCAGTGCGTACCTGGCGACCAAAAATATAAGATATTTTGCCCGGATCCCTGATGTCTCGATCGATTACGGGATCATGGAAAAAAGCTCAAAGATCAACGTGGTCTTAGGCAAATTCATCTGGGATGATGTCGGCTCATGGTCTGCGCTGGGCAGATATTTCAAAAAAGACGCCCGCCATAACATCTGTATCGGCGATGCGATGGGTCTTGAAATGAAAGACACTTATATATATACTTATGGAGCACCAGTCAGGGTATATGGTGTCAATGGTCTGATTATAGTGGCGAGCCCTTATGGTACCCTGGTCTGCAAAAAAGAAAGGGCCGCCGATCTAAAAAAATTGTTGAAATTAAAAAACCGCAAATAAAGGAGGCTGAGATGAAGAAGCTCTTTACATTGGTGTGTGTCATACTCCTGGTTTCATGCGTCGCTAAGAAACCGATAGTAAAGACCGAGGGGCTTGAGGAAGTCGTGGTCTTCGGCGAGGATACTAGCAATGTATCTGAAGAAGCCGTCCTCCCCACCCCAACAGAACCGACCGTAGCCACCCTGCCGTTAGAGGAGATCGCGCCGCCGGTCAGCGGTGAAGTAACGCTGCCGCCAGCACCGGTCGAAGAGGTCGTTGTTCCTCCGCCCGTGATCGAATATACACCGCCGCCTGTCACCGAAGTCATGCCGCCGGTCGAAGAAGTAATTCCACCTCCGCCCGTGGTCGTTTATGCCCCGCCCCTTGAAGAGGTTTCTCTGGCCACTCCACCTGTGCCCCCGGTACTGGAAGAAGGCGGACCTATGGTCACATTGACCCCGCCGCCCCCGACACCTGCGACCGCTCCCAGCCAGATCTTCGGGTTCCGCGTGCAGATCTTCGCGTCATCAACGGAAAAAAATGCTAACCGCGTCGCCGATGACGCACGCAGCCCGTTCGGCGGTAAAGTATACATCGAGCACGTTGCTCCCTACTATAAGGTCAGGGTGGGTGATTGCCTGACTTCGGAAGAAGCGCAGGCAATAAAATCGAAAGCGGTTAATCTTGGTTTCAAAGGAGCGTTCGTCGTCGAAACGATGATCAATCCGTAGCCATAGATTATTTGGGCAATAGTTTAAAATTACTTCTAGCTACCAAGAATACGCACAAGCTGGAAGAGATAAAAAATATCCTCGGTAAGGCCGCGGGAATTACTTATCTCAGCCTCCATGATTTCCCCGGCTTTGCCATAAAGGAAACCGGAAGATCCCTCCTGCAAAACAGCCTTCTGAAAGCCGAGTTCGCGTTCAAGGTCACCGGCAATCCGTCCCTGGCTGATGATTCAGGACTTTTCATTGATGCGCTTGACGGCGAACCAGGAATCTTCTCTTCCCGTTTTGCTTCCACTGACCAGGCAAGGATCGATAAAGTCCTCAATATGATGCGGTCACGAACCAATAGAACTGCCCATTTCAGGGCGGTTTTTGTCTATTATTTTGCGCCGCAGCGATACCAGGCATTTGAAGGAATGTGCCCGGGTACCATCGCCCTTGAACCTAGGGGCGCCAATGGTTTCGGGTACGATCCGATCTTCATACCGGATGGACATAAGAAGACCTTTGCGGAGATGACGCCAAAGACCAAGAACCGCATCAGCCACCGTTACCGGGCGCTGCGTAAGTTCAAGGCTTACTTGCTGCGATAATCAGCCTAATCGTTCAAGGAGGGCAGTATGAGAAAAAATACCCTTTGCACCTTCCCGTTATGCTTCGCATTAGTTCTCATTCCGGTCATGTTGCCAGCCCAAAATGACGCGACGCCTCGAAAGCCGGAGCTATTATGCATCTTCATCGACTGTGAAGACTGCGATCTCGATTTCATGAAAACGGAGATTGATTTTGTGAACCACGTGACCGACCGCGCCGTAGCGGATCTGCATATTCTCATAACCACCCAGGAAACCGCCAGCGGCGGCACTGAATACACGATCATTTTTTTCGGACAAGGAAAATATGCCGGCATGACCGACACCATGACCTACATCGCTGGTTCGGATGATTCGGAGGATACGATACGCCGCGGTCTCGCTCAGCGATTGAAGATCGGATTGATGCGATACGTCGCGCAGACCCCAGTTGCCGACAATATCAATATTGCGGTGCGAAACAAAAATGTCTCAATTAATCCCGAAGACCGATGGCATAACTGGATATTCAGCATCGGTATTGATACTTACCTCAATGGCGAGAAATCCTACAAGTACAATTATATTTTCGGATCGATCAGCGCTAACCGCACGACTGAAAGCTGGAAATTGCGGAATGAGGTTTATTACGACTACACGAAAACCTATTACGCGATCGACGAGACGACAACGATACCCAGTTTGTCCAAGAGTTATGGTGTTGATGGTCTTGTTGTCAAAAGTTTCAATGATCACTGGTCAGCAGGTCTTTCAGCAGACATTTATTCAAGTACCTATTCGAACATTGAAGTTAGCGGTTCGGTTCAGCCGGCGATGGAGTACGATATCTTCCCTTACCGTCAAGCAACAAGCAGGGAAATCAGGGTACTCTATAACCCCGGTCTGCGTTATTATCAATATTTCGACACGACTATTTACGACAAAACCACCGAGATTATGCCGTTTGAATACTTGTCAATCACCCTCGACACCAAGCAGCGATGGGGTTCGGTTGCCATTTCTTTATCAGGCCGGCATTTCCTGCCTGATTATAAAAAAAACCGGCTCACGATCAACGCCGATCTATCACTGCCGGTAGTCAAAGGCCTGGCATTCACCGTAGCCGGATGGGCATCTCTCATCCATGACCAGATATCACTGCCAAAAAGGGGATTAACGCCCGAAGAGATCCTGCTCAGGATACGGCAGCAGGCCACGCAGTATCAGTACTATTCGAGCATCGGACTGAAGTATTCCTTCGGTTCGCGCTACAGCAACATCGTGAACCCCCGGTTCGGGGATTAAACGACCGGCCGGTTCGTTCCCGACCGATCAAGATTCGATACTAACGATCTTTTCCCGCGCAAACTCTCCCTTAATGATAGCGACCGAAGATCTGCTCACGTCGTAGTGGCTGGCGATCAATTCAATAAGCTCTTTGTTCGCTTTGCCTTTTTCCGGAACCGAACGCAACTTTACCCGCAGCGAGCCGTCAGGCATGACGATCAATTCCTGTTTTTTAGAACGCGGAATAACTTTGATTTTTATCTGGATCTTTTGAGGCATTTTACCTTCGGCCTGCGAATGACCGCACTGATCAGTTTCTTCCCAGACTGTCGCTCTCGGTATCGGTTTTTGGTTCCGAAAGATCCACGTACATCTGTGTTCTCCGACCGCGCACGGTCGGGGGAGCCATTTGCTGCCCTTCCAGCTGCTTTTCCAGTATGGTATCTTCTTCGGGCACGATCGTGTTCCCGGTCACGACCTTGATGATCTTGCCGGTTGAGTCGACGATGGCACGGACCACCTGATTTTTAGGCACTTCGAGCTGGGCGACCGCGGCCGGAGCGCCCTGACCGCCGGTACCTGCCGTCATTGTCTCCACTTCATCGGCTTTGCCCGCGTCGACATCCTTTCTGGATTCCGAAGCTACGAGCGGACCAAGTTCCACGTCTTCGATCTCTCTTGCCAGTTCGCCGCCGCTCTGTGACGGTGCTGACGGAGGCGGCGTG
>DASVHD010000013.1 GCA_036382775.1 bacterium
TGGGATGGCGAGGGCGGGCGTGATTATGGCTTCATCGGATGCAAAGCCCGAATCGGAATATTCTGCCCGGTTGGCGATTGTATTAATTGTCCATGTTATGCCATTATTATTGCCATCATTTATCGTCCACCCCAGGGGCAGGGTATCAATATTAAAACTCTCATTTAAAAGGATATGCCAATCTCGGATCGAATCAGCCGGCGATACCTGGATTGTGGCAAGGCTTAAAAGAATGAAGATTAATTTACATTTAAGTTGAAACTTCATAATGATCGCATCTGTTATACATTTTATCTTGTCCTTAGAACCTTAAAGACTTCAGTCGCTTTGGTCTCAAGATTATCAACTTTCAGGAAATAAACACCTTGCGGTACGGGTCTTCCCTTTTCATCGTTTCCGTTCCAGTTTATAATAGCATTTTTGTTTATTAAACCATTATAAATGTTTATCACTAATTTACCTGAAATATCGTAAGTTTTAATACTGTATTTTCCGTTTGTTGGAGATCGCAATTTAATATTCAGGGTTTGAGTGAACGGATTAGGGTAAATTCCCAAGAGGAGAGCATTAGAGTTTTTATTGAGAGCGGTTTCCTCAATTGCGCCCTGTTCGTATTCATAGATTCTGGTTTGATTGTTTCCGGAAATCACTATCTCATTCAAACCGTCACCATCGATATCGTCAGTTACCCGGATCGTTGATCCTGATACATTGCCGGGCAAGGTGTCCCATACAAAAAATGAATCATTACCCGCAGCCTTGATGATATAAATATATTGACGCGCTTCCAGCACAATTTCTGGAATAGAATCGCCATCCACATCGCCGGCATCTGAATAACCGCCGTAATAATCACCGCCCGGAAACGTCATGGATTTCACGATCTCATAAGTATTATCACCCGTCGCCTCGAAGATGAAGGCATTAATCTCTGCGCCTGGAATGAAAAAGCCCTTAACAACAAATTCGAGTTTGCCGTCTGAATCGGCATCGGGAACAGAAAAACAATCCTTAATATTTTTTGTAGCAACATAACCATGAAGAATTTGATCATAGGCGTTATTTGCTGAACATTCATATATCCAGTAAGTTGCACCAAGCGCACCAGCGCTCATGCCTCCGACAACCAACTCAATTTTCTCGTTCCGATCAAAATCTCCAAAAGCGTGAGTTGATACAGGACCATCAAGACCGGAAGTATCTGGATTGCCAGTAAATACTGTATCATACTGATTATTGCCCGACGATTTATATATCCATAGCCAGTTGGGTGGATTACCATCATTAGTTACAAATTCAGCAATGCCATCTAGGTCAATATCAAAAGCAGAAATAGGCTGCACTACTGCTTGTCCTACAGTATCGCGCCATACCTCCCAGGTAGGATAGGAAAAAGAATCGGGAGATTCGAAGATCGTAATGCCCACCCAGTAAGGATCAACACACCCGCACTGCATCACGAGATCGTATAACCCATCGCTGTCGAAATCGCCGAAATCCCACAATATTGGAGCATTAGCATAGGGAATTGTGTCCACTACCCAAGTAGTGGGAGGGTGAAGTTCGTAAAAGTAAATCGCAAACTCTCCATACGTGGTAAATATTAACTCAAAGTACCCATCGCGATCAGAATCACAGACAAGGATTCTGCCTGCGTTCCCAACCGTTCCCTGGGGAATGACCCACTTCTGATTGAAATTAGCAAACAAGGTCAATGCGATTAACAAGATATTCATATCAGCGTGAAACGGAGGAATTCATTATGGATTTTCGATATTATTACAAATAAATATTTGTAACGAAACACAGTTACCTCCTTGATGGAAAATTATAAATAAATCCTTTTGATTGTCAAGTGTATTTTCAAAATTATTTCATGTATACTATCGGCTATTTTTTTTAGTTCTTATCCTGTATTTACTCCAAAAACAGATCCTATTTGGTCCAAGATATAGGGATGCCTTTGGTCATGCAGGACGTATGTCCATCAGCCTTTAAACATATCCAGGATTTCCGCGGCGCGGTACGATGACCTCACCATGGGTCCGCTGAGGACATGTTTGATCCCGGCGTGCTCTCCGAGCGTTTTCAATTCATCGAACTCCTTAAGTGAATAATACTTTTGCACGGACATGTGCTTTCTGGTCGGCTGAAGATACTGGCCGATGGTTACGATGTCCACTGCCGCGGCGGCCAGGTCGTCCAGCGCGGCGGCGATTTCATCGGTTTGTTCTCCTAGTCCGACCATGATACTGCTTTTGGTCACGCAGGCATGATCAAGCCGTTTGATCGCCAAAAGCGTGGTCAGCGATCTTTCATAACCGCAGCGCCGGTCCCGGATAAGCGGGGTAAGTCGCTTGACGGTCTCGATGTTGTGGCCGATGACCGTGGGCTTTTCATTGACGATCCTGCTTAGTCGTTCTTCCTGACCGCCAAAATCCGGGATCAGGACTTCGATCCCCGTTCCGGAAACTTGCTTTATCGAGCTGACGCAGCGCGCGTAATGGCCGCTGCCTGCGTCTGGCAGGTCGTCGCGGTCGACCGATGTTATGACCACGTAACGTAATCCCAGTTCCTTTACGACCCGGGCGACGTTCTGCGGTTCGTTCTCATCCAGGAAGCCGGCCGGATCGCCGGTCTTGACCGCGCAGAACCGGCATGCCCGGGTGCATACCTTGCCCATGATCATGATGGTCGCGCTGCCGCGCTGCCAGCACTCGCCGATGTTCGGACAGCGCGCTTCCTCGCATACGGTCGCCAGGCCGTATTGCCTGAGGAGTTCCAGCGTTTTTTTATATTCGGGGCCCGATGGGATACGGTGTTTTATCCAGGCTGGCTTTTTGAGGTAATCTCGGCTAAACATTTTCTCCAGGTTTCCTTTTCGAAAATATCGGCGAAAGAATCGATGATCTTTTCCTTGACATCGTTTATTGCCACGGTGTTGCCCAGGTTCTGCGCCATCGACGTCATGGTTATGCCGGCAATGCCGCAGGGCACGATCAGGTCAAAGTATTTCAGATCAGTATTCACGTTAAGCGCGAACCCGTGAAAACTGACCCAGCGCTGGACCGCGACGCCGATGGAACAGATCTTGCCCTTACTTGTCCAGATGCCGATGAGTTTTTCTTTTCGGCAGGATTCTATATCAAAAGCGCGAAGCGTTTCTATGATCGCGTCTTCGATCTTGTGCATGAAAGGCTTGATGCCGGTCAGGCCTTTTTTAATATCGAAAATAAGGTAGCCCACGAGCTGGCCTGGTCCGTGGAACGTGATATCGCCGCCCCTTTCGATTTCGTAATACTCGATGCCTTTTTCCTTGAGGAGCGGACGCGGCATCAAAAGATTTTTTTCTTTGCCGCTTTTTCCCATGGTGACCACGGGATCGTGTTCCACCAGGATCAGGGTGTCAGGGATGGTGTTATTCAACCTTAACCGGTGGAGCTCTTTCTGCAGGTCCCAAGTCTCCTGGTAATTTTTAAAGCCCAGATCTAAAACGTACAATTCATCGCGCATGGTTTTAAATTATACCGATATCGCAATGCCAGTCAAGGAATAGCTTTTAGCGTCATTTTTGATTGACAAGGCGTTGATTTTCATTAAGATTGTTCCCATGATGCAGTTAGTCTGCACACAATGCCATAGAAAATATCCCGCCGAGGCAAAGGTCTGGCGTTGTAATTGTGGCGGTTTATTGGACCTGGAATTCAAGGCTGAATTTCCCCTGGATAAGATAAAAAAACGCAAGCCGAACATGTGGCGTTACCGCGAAGCGCTGCCGGTAAATAATGATAAAAACATCGTGTCCTTTGATGAAGGGTTCACGCCCTTGCTGGAGGTGAATCTCGGCGGCCGCAGCGTATTGATAAAGCAGGACCACCTTTTCCCGTCCGGCTCATTCAAAGACCGGGGTGCTTCGGTCCTGGTCAGCAAGATCAAAGAACTTAAAGTAACCAGGGTCGTCGAGGATTCATCGGGCAACGCGGGGTGCGCGATCGCGGCGTATTGCGCAAAGGCCGGGATCGCATGCGATATTTATGTTCCAGACTACGCCTCCGGAGCCAAGCTAACGCAGATAAAAAACTACGGGGCGTGCCTGTATAAGGTTCGTGGATCAAGGGAAGATACTGCTGCAGTTGCTTTAAAGGCTAGCGAAAAAAAATATTATGCCAGCCACTATTGGAACCCTTACTTTTTCCACGGCACTAAAACGTTCGCTTTCGAAGTGTGCGAGCAACTGGGCTGGCGACCGCCCGATACCGTTGTGCTGCCGGCCGGCAACGGCACTATATTATTGGGTGCTTATATAGGTTTTAGCGAATTGGTCCGGGCGCGAGTGATCAGGAAAATGCCTAGACTGATCGCGGTGCAGTCACGCGATTGCGCGCCGCTGTACAACTTATGGAAAGGAAAAGAGCTATTCCTGCCGAAGAGCGGCAGGAAAAAGATCCTGGCAGAAGGGATCGCAGTCAGGGATCCGGTCAGGGGCGGGCAGATAATTGCCGCGATCAAGAGCAGCCGCGGCGAGATCGTTACGGTGAGCGATCATGAGATCGTGGCTGCCCTGGAACAAATGGGAAAGTGGGGATATTACATCGAGCCGACCGCGGCCGCGACCATCGCCGGGGTCAAAAAACATATTCGCTGTTCCCGATCGAAGGAAATGATCGTTTCGATCATCACCGGGCACGGTTTGAAAGCCTGTTGACGCGTCCCTTATTTTGAATACTATTGACATGATACATTGATGATAAACCCGATGAACTATGAGAAAATGGCGATTCCTTGATACCGGTCCGCGAACCGCGGCAGACAATGTCGCGCTGGACGAGGTCCTGCTCGAGGAATGCGGCCGTAGGGCCAGCCCCAATACGGTGCGGTTCCTGCAGTTTGATCCACCGGCCGTGCTGCTGGGCTTTCACCAGTGCGCGGCGCAGGAGGTCAGGACCGAGCATTGCCGGACAAAGGGTATTGATATCAACCGCCGCATAACCGGTGGCGGCACGATCTTTTTCGACCGCACTCAGATCGGCTGGGAGATTATCTGCGCGAAGGAATTTTTCAATATCGGGATCGCGAACCCTGAATTTTTCAAAAAACTTTGCCAACCGGTGATCCGGGCGCTCAAGACCATGGGCGTCAACGCCAGTTTCCGGTCCCGGAATGATATCGAAGTCAGGGGACGGAAGATCTCCGGCACGGGCGGCACCGAAGACGGGGCCGCGTTCCTTTTCCAAGGCACGCTGCTGGTCGACTTTGATGTCGATACCATGATGAGGGCACTCCGTATCCCCATTGAAAAGCTCAAAGCGCGGGAGCTGGAATCGGCAAAAGAACGGGTCACCTGCCTGAAATGGGAAACAGGAGCGGACCTCGAGCAAAACGAGATCAAGGGACGCCTGCGCGAAGGTTTTGAAAAGGAGTTCGGTGTTTCCCTGAAGACCGGCAGCCTGACTCAGGATGAACAGCGCCTTTTTCTTAAGTTAAGGCGGCGGTTCGGTGAACGCAAGTGGATCGACAAGGTCAAAATGCCCGCGGCCGAGCAGCCGGTGATCTCCGCAGCGCATCGCTGCCGCGGCGGTCTCATCAAGACGACCATGATCGTGAACTTAAGGTTCAAACGTATCCAGAGCCTGATGATCACCGGCGATTTTTTCGCTTATCCGCAGCAGTCGATTCTCGATCTGGAATCGCGTTTCAAGGATATCCCGATGGACCGGGTTTTGATCAACCGTGAGCTCGAAGCTTTCTTTAACGGCAACGGAAACAAGTTACCGGGGGTCAGGTCGGCCGACATGCGTCATAGCATATTCAAAGCGCTTGACCGCCTGCAACTGGTCCACCACGGGATCTCGCTACGCTGGGCGAACCATGTTTTCCCGGTTAACGGTTCGTTCGAAGGGATCGCGCGGGCCAGGCCGGATCATATCCTCGTGCCGTACTGCGCGAAAGCGAACGCCTGTGGATACCGTTTCCGCAAGCGCTGCGCCGTGTGCGGTCAGTGCAGCGTCAGCGATGTATACGGGCTGGCGCATAAGCACCGGATGGCGGTCGTGACGATCCTCAGTTTTGAAGATCTGATGAGGACGCTGGAGCGGCTGCGCACAAAGGGCACAAGGGCATATATCGGGTGTTGCTGCGAGGCGTTCTATCTAAAGCATCTGGATGATTTCCGAAAGGCGCAACTCCCCGGCATCCTGGTGGATATCAATAATACCACCTGCTATGACCTGGGAAAAGCGCGCGATGCCTACCGGGGCGTTTTTGAAAATGAAACCGATATCAATGTTCCGTTACTAAGCGAGGTGCTTGATGCAATGTGACATCTTAGTCGTGGGCGCCGGTCCGGCCGGTTCTTCGGCGGCACTGGCGGCGGTCAAACATGGAGCCAGGGTCATGCTGGTCGACAAGAGAACAACGATCGGAACTCCGGTGCAGTGCGCTGAATTCATCCCCAAGCCGCTGCTGAACGAGGTCGATGTCAGCCCGGCGGCAGTGGCGTGTTCGATCTCGACCATGAAGACCTTTTTCCCCGACGGCACATGCCACGAGACCGACGCGCCCGGTTACGTCCTGAACCGTTCGATATTTGACAAGGACCTCGCGCTCAAGGCGGCGCTGGCCGGGGTCGAGATACTGACCAATGCCCGGTGCGTTTCAAAACGAAAAGGCAAGATCCTGATGGTTCAAAATTATATGGATTTTGAGGTCGATACCCGGCTCATCATCGGCGCCGATGGCCCCCGTTCGGTCATTGGTTCGCTGATCGGCCAGACCCATACGGAAATGATCTTCGCCGCGCAATATGAGGTGCCTTTGAAAGAGCAGTCCCGGTCCACCGAGGTCTATTTTTCGAAGAACTATTTCGGCGGTTACGCGTGGCTCTTCCCAAAAGGCTGGTCGGCCAATGTCGGAGTGGGTATAAAGTATGTTCCGGCCGAGTGCAATACCGTTTACGAGCTGCTGGACCATTTTGTGGAAAACTTGACCAGCCAGGGCCGGATCACCGGTAAACCCGTGTCGGTCACCGCGGGGTTGATCCCGGTGGGCGGGCCCTTGCGGACGGTCGAAGGCAATATCGTGCTGGTCGGTGACGCCGCCGGCCAGACGCATCCGATCACTGGCGCCGGCATTGCCCAGGCGGTCACTTGCGGGCAGATGGCGGGCGCGGCCGCGGCCCGGGCCATTCTGAACAATGACATGGGAATACTGGACGAATATGAAAAACAATGGAAGGCGCGCTACGAAGAGGAGTTGCTGAGAGCTGTTAGCCGGCGCCGCCAGATGGAAACAGAATGGGAGAACCTGGACGTGAACCTGAAAAAATGCTGGGTCGCGTTCCCCGAGTACTATTCATGACAGACCTTGATGCGCTCGCCAGACAAGCGCGCGATACGGCACGAAAAAATTTCGGTTCACGGATCACCTTTTATGTCCCGGGAATGTTCCACTACAATGGTGCCAGGGGGAAGTACCCGGCGGTCAGCCTGACCGGTAACGCATGCGCTCTGCAATGCCGCCACTGCCGGGCCAAACTCCTCGAACCCATGATACCGGCAACGACGCCCGATGAACTGATGACCGTCTGCCGCCGCCTTGAAGAGAAAGGCGATATCGGCTGCTTGCTCAGCGGCGGTCTCAGCCCGGACGGCACCATGCCCTGGCTTAAATTTATCCCAACGATCCGCGAGATCAAAGCAAGGCAAAGTTTGAAAATATCGATCCACTGCGGCCTGCTCGATGAGAAGACAGCCTGGATGCTTAAGGAGGCCGGTGTTGACCAGGCCCTGATCGATGTTATCGGTGAGGATCTAACATTAGAACGGGTCTACAATGCAGGGTTCAAGGTCAGAGGTATCGTCGCCACGCTGGATGTCCTGCAAACAGCAGGTATTCCCTTTATACCCCATATCGTAGCAGGATTGGATCACGGTGTGATCATGGGTGAATACCGGGCGCTTGATATTGTCCGGCACTATCATCCGGCGGCTGTTGTTATCGTGAGCCTCATGCCGCTGCCCGACACACCGATGGCCGGTACAAAACCCCCGGATGCGCGCGACATCGCCCGGCTGATCGCAACCGCCCGGATGACAATACCATCCACGCCCCTGGCACTGGGGTGCGCTCGTAAGCGGGGCGATAACGAGATCGACGTCTGGGCGGTCAAATGCGGGGTCAACCGGATCGCCATTCCTTCAGACCAGGCCGTCAAGCAGGCACAGGATGAAGGACTGGAGATCGAATGGAGAAAGACATGCTGCTCTCTGGATTGACCGCTCGTCATTAGCTAAGTCGTTCTGTGAAGGAATGATAATGAAAATGAAAACGAAAAAAAGTGAGGCGCGCGAGAGCCCTGAATACGTGCGGATCAGCCTGGCGGCGGCAATGGTCCTTGGTTACAAGACTGGCCTGTTCTACCGTGGCGCGACATCGCCCTGCGTGAACATCCTGCTGAATTATAAAGAAGGTTGTGCCGGGAACTGCGCATACTGCGGCCTGTCACTGAAAAGGCCGGGTACTTATACCGAAAAAAGTTTCATCCGCGTCCAGTGGGATATCTACGAGCTGGTTGACGTGATCGAGCATATGAAGAGCAACCTTTCAGGTGTAAAAAGGATCTGTATTTCCATGGTGACCAACCGCCGGGCAATAAAGGACACGAACGCGGTACTGCAGGCGCTTAAGGATTCTCTGTCAATGCCCGTATCAGTGCTGGCAGCGCCGACGATCCTGACCGCTTCTGACCTGCGGGACTTCGAGAATAACGGCGCTGACCGGATGGGCATCGCGGTTGATGCCGCCACCCCGCATTTGTTCGAACGTTACCGGGGCAAAGGCGTGAATGGTCCCCACAAGTGGGAAAAATACTGGCAACTGCTGGATGAAGCCGTCGGTGTTTTCGGAAAGCGTAAAGTGGGCGTGCATTTGATCGTGGGGCTGGGTGAAACCGAGGAAGAAATGATCAGGCTTATCCAGGAAGCTCATGACCGCGGCATTGAGACCCATTTGTTCACGTTCTTTCCCGAGCCGGATTCGCTGCTGGCTTCGCATCCGCCGCCGGCGATCGGCCAGTACCGCCGCGCGCAGCTGGCGTGCTATCTCATCAACACCGGTCAGGCTGAAACGATCGAGTTTCAGTTCGGGAAAAACGGACGACTGACGGATTTTGGCATGGCCGAAGCACGGCTTAACAAGTTCATTGATTCAGGCAAACCGTTCATGACCAGCGGTTGTCCGGGCGCAGACGGCGAGGTCGCCTGTAACCGGCCGTACTCGGATTCGCTGCCCGGTCCCGACATCAGGAATTTTCCTTTCCTGCCCGACGCCGAGGATATAAGAAAGATCCGCGGTGAACTATGGGAGTGAGAGGACCTGATTCCTGTCCGACATCTATATTTTTAAAACGGAGGAAATAGTGAGGAGAGTTCTAAGATCAAAACCGATGAAAGAAGTTTTGTACCGGGAATCAAGGCTGGCCAGGATCCTGGGTGATCCGGCAAAATATGTTATCGTGAATGTTCTTTTAAATGAAGGTCCATTAACGGTGAACGAAATTGTGCGCAGGGTGTCGCGGTCACAACCGACGGTGTCGCATCATCTCGCTCGGCTTCGAAGTGCAGAATTGGTGCGATATGAAGTCAAAAGCGATGGCTCATACTATTGGATCAAATATTCACGTGAAGTGAAAGAAGTTGTTGAAGCCCTCAATAAGTTCGTGAACCGAACCCTGCATCGCGTTCATGCCGACGATTGATATTGATAATATGATAATTGAGCATATGCACATATGTACATATGTCTATAAGGTGGTGTTCGCGGGTGATTAGATCTGGCGGTAATGCGGTAATGATGGGAAGATCGATGCGGCCCGCTGCATCGGGAGGAAATTATGAAAAAAGCAGTGTTTGATCCGGTGGCGCACTTTTACGATCAGGAACAAAGACATTTCAGACAGGATATTCCGTTCTATGTCGCCTATGTGAAAAAATGCCGCGGCGAAGTGCTGGAACTCGCCTGCGGCACGGGCCGGGTGCTGATACCGATCGCCAGGGCCGGCGCGCGGATCACGGGACTGGATATCTCACGGGAAATGCTGGGCATCGCCCGCACCAAGGTAGATCATCTGGGGAAAGCGATCCAGAAGCGCGTAAACCTTGTGCAGGGTGACATGACTGATTTCAGGTTTCACCGAAAATTCGCTTTGATAATAATTGCGTTCAGGTCCTTTCAGAGCCTGGTTGATAAGAAAGCACAGGGAGAATGCCTGGTCTGCATCAACCGGCATCTGGTAAAAAAAGGTCTGCTAATCCTCGATCTTTTTGTACCCCGGCACGACCTGCTTGCCCAGGTCAGAAGGAACGTGTACCTCGGGAAATTTTACGATCCGGAGAAAAAAGTCCAGGTGGATCGTCGTGCAAAAGATAAATACGATCTGGCTGCCCAGACGCTGAAAGAACACCGTTATTATGAATGGACCGACAATAAGCGCCACCTGTATCGGCAGGTTTGGTCTTTTGATCTAAGTTACTTGTTCAGGTATGAGGCTGAACTGCTCCTGGAAAAATACGGTTTTAAAGTCGTGGATGTTTTCGGTGATTTCAAGAAATCACCGTATAATTATTACTCTGGCGAGCAAATCTTCGTAGCAAGAAAAAAATAAGATTTTTTACGGACGAATTTTCAGATCAAACTCAGACTCGATCCGGCGCAGGCAGTCGTCGGCGCCCAGGTCCCGCAGGATCGCGATCGCCTCGGACAGCCGCTCCTGGTATGGGCGATCGACCGCCTTAAGCCAGCCGCAAAATTCATATAACGTAACGGCCAGCAGGTATCTGTCCTGGATAAAAAAATCCCGCGCGTGAAGCTCCGCTTTCCTGAAATCATGTTCAATGGTCCCGGGGTCATCATTTGTTGCGATCCCGTATTTCGCACTGATCCTGAAATATAAATTGCGCAGGTTGATCGGCGAGACCTTCACCCGGTCTTCGATCTCCCGCAGGATCTCCAATGCGCCGGCGGTATTACCCTGCCTGATGGCGAGCTCGGCTTTACGGCAGGTTATAAGGAAGATCCCCTGGTCATCAACGCCGCATGCCCGGGCTTCGTCCAGATATCGATCGGCATCGGCGAACTTTCCCTGCATTGTGAAGATGTTAGCGAGTTCCATCCTGGCGTAAAAAAGATAATCCAGGGCTTTGAGCTGGGTGGCATTGCGCACCGCTTTTTCGAGCAGGGCGACCGCTTCCGGGTAATTGCCCTGCTTGCCCAGCATTGTGCCGTACTGCGCGTAATCGTTGATAATGAACAGCTTTTCGCCGAGCTGTTCGCGAAGCCGGATGTTTTCCTTGAAATACCGGGCGGCCGCATCCCACCGGCCTTCGCGCATCGATTCCCAAGCCAGCCAGTATTGGCTGAATCCTTCGCCGTATCGGTCGCCGATATCGCGCCTTACCTGCAATGACAGTTCAATGTATGTTTTTATTTCCTCCCATCGCTGGGTTTTGATGAGGAGGAGGACATAATTGCTGTACACATAACCAAGGGTCCGCTTGTCGCCGATGCGCTGGCAGGCCCGGCGCGCTTTTTGGAAGAAATCGTTGGAGCTTTCATATTTCTTTAAACCGATAAGACAGGTGGCGATATTGAGCAGGCTCTCCGCCTGTCCCAATTCATCGCCGATCTGCTCCTGGATCGCCAGGGCGCGGGAGTAATGCTCCAGGGCCATTTCCTGTTGTCCCGTATCCTCGAAGACCACACCCAGGGTATCCAGGCACTTGGCCTGGCCTTTTTTATCGCCGCTTTTTTCGTAAAGCGCGATCGCCCGGTTGGCGGACTCCGCCATCTTGCTGTAGTCGCTCAGGATGAGATAACCCTCGGACAGGAAGTAATAGATTTCGGAGAATATCGACGGCATTTTCTCTCCGGCGAATTGAGCGACCAAATTTTCGCCGATGCCGATGATCTCCCTGCCCGAGCCGAGCTGCTTCAGGATCTCCAGGCGTTTCACCAGTATCTTCAAATTCAGCAGTTCCCGGGCGGTCGCGCTGCCGTTCCTGAAGTATCGGGCGTCATTTTTATCCAGAATGCTGAACTTGATCTTGTTCATTGATTTATTGCCGCTGATGCTTATAATAACCAGGCATATGGATCATATATACTATTGTGCCTGCGATTCATCGGTCGGAAGGATCGGCATCATATTCACGTGCGATAGGATAAAACCGCGGATCATACGCGTCACTCTGCCTTCGGAGAAATTGAAAACGTGCATAAACAGGATCTGTCCGGGCATGAAAAAACATGATTGTCCCAGGATCATGCGGGTTTTAAAGAAGATCAGAGCATACCTTGATGGAAGAACAATACGCCTGCCGCTCGACCTCGTTGACTGGCGCCGGACCGGCGTTTTCCAGAAACGCGTGCTGCTGATGGAATACCGGATCCCGCGGGGCCAGGTGAGCACGTACGGCCGTCTGGCAAAGAAACTCGGTAACCCTGGAGCCGCGCGCGCGGTCGGCAACGCGCTGGCGCGTAATCCATTTCCTTTATTGATCCCGTGCCATCGAGCGGTCCGCAGCGATGGATCATTGGGCGGTTACCGGGGCGGCGTAAAATTAAAAAGAAAACTGCTGGAAATGGAGAGGCTGAGGTTCGACCGTAAAGGGCGCATTGTCAAAGTATGTTTCTGGTAATCAGGGCTATGCCTGGTCGTTGCGGCCGGGCAGACTGTAATAATTAGCTCCGCCATGGAGCTTTTTTTCTATTTTTTTAAGGATATGCAGATCGTTCAAAATGGCCTGAACCGCTTTTTGATCGGCGCCCAGAGAACGGACGATATCATCGGCGGTCACGGGCCGCCGTTTCAAAATGTCCAGGATCGCCTGGCGCAAGCGCGGCACCGCCACTGGATCTTTTGAATCCTTGAATTCGGCGATTATTTCGCAGTTTCCGCCCAGTAGTTCACGAACGTGCTCGAGTTCAGGCATGCTGAGCGGCCGTGCGGTTTTTTCACTGGACGGTCTGACTACCGTGTTCAACTGAATCCTATCTGGTCTGATGGAATCGGTCGCTTTTTTGAGTTCCGCGATCTCATCGGACGTGTCATTGATACCCTTTATCAGCATGATCTCAAGCCAGATCTGTCCGTTGTAGTGAGCACGAAAGTCGCCCAGCCCGTCGATGATGACCCGCGCGGAAATGCCGACGTGCATCCGGTTGATCTTCCGCATCGTTGATTCGCGCGCCGCGCAGAGCGTCGGCAAGACCACATCGGCTCCGCTGAGGTCGCGCTGTACTTCGGGCATGAACAGGAGTGAACCGTTGGTGATGACCGCCACAGGCAGCCGGGTTTTGGCTTTGAGTTCGCTGATCATATACCCGATGCGCGAGTTTAAAGTTGGTTCGCCCGAACCCGAGAATGTCAGGTAATCGATGCGCGAGCCCTGGTTGATGGCTTCGGTGACCTGCCGGATGATCTCGGCTGGTTCGACATAGACCTTGCGTTCGAGCGTCAGGTCCGTGGTTTTGCCGAGCTGGCAGTAAATGCAGTCAAAACTGCATATCTTGTGCGCGACGACATCTATTCCGAGGGAATAGCCGAGCCTTCGAGAGGGTACGGGTCCGTATATGTATGAGATATTGTCCCGGGTGCGCATTTGATAGCGCTTAGGAATGCTGCATCTGGATCGTTTTGTTCTTATTGGAGAGAACAACAATGCTGGGTTTCGTGCGTTTGGCCAGGTCCGGATCTACCCGGGCATAAGCCAGGATGCATAGTTTGTGCCCTACCTTCCCTTTAAGGGATGCAGGACCGTACATAACGAACCTTCCGGAACCGGCTTTTTCGGCGATCGTGTAGGTCTCGAGCCGCTCGGCGTTGTTATAATTCAACACGTGGACCTTTTCACCCGGCAGGATATTCGCCGCCCGCAGCACCCTTTCATCGATGCCCATGCTGCCGTTATAGTGCAGGACCGTGCCCGTGACGAATGCCTCGGTGATCTTTGATTTCAATACCTCGATAAAGACCGTGCTGGCGGGCCGATCAGACAGTCCTTCCCTTATTATCGCCCGGTGGCTGACAAAAGGGATGTATGGCAGTTTGTCCTTGGGAAAAAATTCCGCTTCGACCGAATCCGATCCAGCTACCGGTTTGCCGCCAGTGAAAGAAATGTCATAGCCTGTAAGGATGATGTTCCCGTATACGCTCGTCTTCTCGATATGCACGCCCAGTAGCCTTTCGATCTTGCCGCGGATGTTGGTTTCTTCTTTTAATTCCCGCAGCACGGTATGCTCGGGTATTTCATCGTATTCGATAAAACCCGACGGCAATGCCCACTTTCCCTTGCCCGGTTCAAGGCCTCTTTTTATCAGAAGGATCTCGCCGTGGGCGTTCTGCACGAACGCGGCCACCGCGGGCACGGGGTTCGAGTAATGGCGCCAGCCGCATTTACCGCAGACCTGGCGGTAATTATCGTCGATCTTGATTTTTTTCAATCGGCCCCGGCACATCGGGCAGTAAATATAGCGTTTCATGGCAGGCATAGTATAGCCATTGATCGCCAAAAATCAATAGCCCTTTGTTTTTTATCTTTCTACTTCTTTTATTTCCATTATTTTTTTCTATCTGCTACCTACTAATAACTAATTTCTAACTTCTGTTTTTTCTACTTACTACTTACTAATTCCTGTCTTTTTCTCTTTACTGCCTGCTGTTGTTAACGCCAATTGTCCGCAGCCGGCCAGGATCTCCTGGCCGCGTGATTTGCGGGTCGTCACCGCGTGCTTTGAATCCATGAGTACCTGTTCGATCTGTTCCAGCTTGGAAAGAGTGGGTGTTTTATAGGGCAGAGAAGGATGTTGGTTGTACGGGATCAGGTTGATCTTTGAAGGGATGTTTTTAAGCAGACGGAGCAGGAGCCGGGCGTCCCGGACGCGGTCATTAATGCCATCGATCACAACATATTCGAACGTGACCATGTGTTTTTTCTCGGAATATTCCCGGGCTAGTTTTAGGACTTCCCGCAGCGGGTTTTTTTTCGTCGCCGGCATCATGTTCTGGCGCTGTTGTTCGTCCGGGAAATTAAGCGATATCGCGAGTTTTGCCTTCAGCGGCGAATCGATCAGGCGCCTTAAGCCCTCGATCAGTCCGATCGTGGATACCGTGATGTGCCTCTGGCTGATGCTCAAGCCGATGGTTGCAGAAAGAATTCCGACCGCATCTTCGACTGCGGTCAGGTTATGGAGCGGCTCGCCCATTCCCATGAAGACTACGTTGCTGGTCGTGACCTCTTGATCAGTGTTCACAAGTTGTACCTGCTCGGCGATCTCATGGGCCAGCAGGTTCCGCTTAAACCCTAAAAGCGCGGTCGCGCAGAACTTGCAGCCCATGGCGCATCCGGCCTGGGTGGAAACGCAGATGGTTTGGCGTTTTGTTTCAGGGATGAAGACCGATTCGATCCGGCTGCGGTCGGTTAGCTTGAAAAGATATTTTTCCGTGCCGTCGGCGGAGCAGGCCGTCTGCTCTGTTTTCATTAAGTGGATATCAAAGCGTTCCGTCAGCAAAGCGCGCAGGTCTTTTGACAGATTGGTCATCTTCGCGAAATCCCCGGTATTTTTTTGCCATAGCCATTGGAAGACCTGCTGACCGCGGTACCGTTCCAGTCCCAGTTCGTTGAATTTTTCCTGCAGGCCGGAAAGCGTGTACTTTTTGATATTGTCTTTCATTAGATGAAGTATAACTGGAAAAGATGATTTTTCAAGAGACCTGAACGAGTATTTTGCAGTGAAAAACCTAAAATCCGACGGCGATGCCTATTTGAGCTCGGAACGGCCCGTTATAATTCGTCGGATCCGCGTACAGGTTCTTTATCGCCGCTACGTATTCATCCCGCAATTCGACTCGTGAATTGATGCCGTCGTGGTTATAGTCGGCTTGCGGAGTATAAAAGAAGCTGGTCAGGGTGATAACATTGAAAGCATAAATGGACGGATCTGGATAGCCGATGTTGTCAGGTAGACCGGTCGTGGGGTAAACTTCAATGATCTGTTTAGTGTTGAACAGATTATATATTTGTCCGGTTACAGTTAACGCGACTGAGTTTATCCTGATTATTTTACTGCATTTCAGATCGACATTCACGTAACCGGGCAGCGTGTCTACCGTGTTAATATCGCTGATATAATCGCCATGGAGATTCTCGGTGGTGTATGGATGCCCGTCGTGGTATGCGCAGGCAATTGTGGTGGTCAATTCCTGGAGAGGTGAAATGGCATGGCGCCGCGGGAATCCATATTCGATCAGGGCTTCTATCGTATTTCTTTCATCCCAGTCAACCGGGAATGAAAGAAGTCCGTTGTTTGTATTTAATGTGTCCGGATAATAGTAATCATCACCGCCATGATAATAAGGCCATGGCTCCTGGGCTGTGGCTGACTGTAAATTATAACTGACCTGCAATTTCGAAAGAGTTGACAGCATTGCGGTAAAATTGAATTCAACACCATTTATACTTCGTGTGCCGTTATTGTGATATTCGAAATAGGGGATAGGCAGGGCATTGACCGGCAGGAGTTCGATAAGGTCGTATGAGTTCTTTAAATAGGTGTCAATTCCAAAAGTAAGTTTTTGTGAGATGCGGTGTTCAAGTCCGATCTCGTAAGCTACGGTTTTCTCCGGGTAAAGTGAAATATTGTTCAATTTATCGTAACCGCGAACCGGGAATATCCAAACGGTAGCAGTGTCACCGGTATAGTAGAGGGCTTTGAAATCAGGATTCTTATTGTAGTGTCCATATGAAAGACGCAACTGCGTCCTGTCGGTTACCAGTATTCCCAGACCGAGCCGCGGTGAGATCCTCAGGAGATCATCAGCAGTGCTCGTGGTGGTGTCTAAAAAATCTCCCGGGTACCTGTGCCTGTACGCGCATGCTCGGGGATCAAGCCAGTCAAGACGCAGTCCTGCCTGGCCGGCGATCCGCTTAAGGTTGATTTTATCCTGGAGATAAAATGCAAAAGTCCGAGGCTGTCGTTTATAATACATAAAGAACGGACTATAGAACCAGGGCAATTGGTTTTCATAATACTTAATGTCATAATTGGTAAATTTTACGCCGCCTTGAAGATTGTTTACTTTCCCAAAAAAATGACTGATATCTAATCGTGTTTGCAGGTCATTATTTTGTCCATAGATCCAGCCGGGGAAATCACCGTAAGTGTAGAGGATACCTTCTATGCCATATGGATTACGGCGTAGTGCCTGGGCACCGCAATCTGTGCATTCCGTGTGATGGTTCTGGAGACTGTCTCTAATAATATGGCGCGGCGAGAGTTCCGGGTTATCACTGATATTGTCAAGGTACTGGATAAGATGCTCTGCTTTTAGCCGGTAATCATCATACCACTGCCTTCCGTTTTGTTTTTCCCATGCGTAATCCCGGTTGCCGTAGCAGTTGTCGCTGCTTGATAATCCCAGTTTCGCGGATATCATCGTTTTGCTGGCCACCTGATAATCGATTGCTGCTGACATAAGGCTGTTTTTCATTCGGTACATCGGTTTGTTTTTAAAATATTTGAATTCATTGCCGCCCTTTGTGTATGGACTCCAAACAACATACTGGTCACGGGATTTAAATCCTGAAGCCGAGATCCTGCCTTTGGCGCCGGGTATTAAATAAGACACCTTACCGAACATGTGGTGATCCATCCGGGGCGAGTACACTTTATATAAAGCCTTCTGGTATGCGTCGGTCAACGCCATGTCGGCTGACCCGAAATATCTGAATCTTTTCGCGATCGGTCCGCCAAGAGATAGATCGCACTTATTGTAACCATAATCAAGAGCTTTGCTGCTGAAAACCTTATCGCTATTTAGCCCAATATGGGCTGATGGCCGCGCGCCGCTATCCTTTGTCATGATATCAACGGTTCCTGATAGAGCGTTGCCATATTCAGCGTTGATGTTGTTGCACATAAGGGACATTCTATCAATCGATAACAAGCCCGGCAGGGATGATGAAGTACTACTGACCGCAATGCCGTCGACATAATATGAAATTTCGTCACTATTGCCGCCGCGCAGATGAAAACCTTGATCACTTTCAGTGACCCCGGGTTGGAGGGCAAGAATTTCGTTGAGGATAGATACAGGATACTTTTTAATGCCATTCGATGTCATTATTTGCACATTGCTGGTCTGTCCTGTAAAAAATAGATCCGCATTATAAACATGAGCCTCAAGATTAAGGAGGCTTGGTTTGAGTTTGATATCGAGATAATATACCTGCTGTGCTTGCAGTGAAATGTTTATGCCGTACGGTGTAAAACCTAGAAAAGATATAAATATTTGATAATCTCCTACGTATATAAAGGGAAAAATAAATTCGCCAGCGCTGTCTGTTTCTGTAAATATTTCAAGATCTTCAATATGTAGATGGACACCGGTAAGAGGTTCACCAGTTTCATCATCTGTAGCTTTACCCCGGATTGTGCTGTAGTATCCAGCATGGAGAAAAAGTATCAAAGAGAAAAACAGGGATAAGGCTTTAAACATTCATCCTCCTGATGGCATATTATATTGTCGATTCAATGCGCTGTCAAGTCGTTGCCACGTAAATTCATCCCTCTTATGTATCCAGCATTATCCCCCTCCCTAACCCTCCTCCTACAGGACTCCAGTTATCCCTCACCCCTACCCTCTCCCTTTTCAAGGGAGAGGATTAAGGTGAGGGTTTAGTCTTTGATGCTGCCCTCGAGGGGGGAGGATAAAGGAGGGGGTGAATTGTCGCCATCAAGGGGGAGGTTTTATTGTAGAAAAAACAGAACAAGCGGAGAAGAATCCGGCTGTTTTGTTGCCCTCTTGACATGGAATGTCAGGGGCTTATAATTTAACAGAAACTGGAGGCGTTATGGAAAGAAGAAAGTTTTTAAAGATCCTGCTTGCCGGCGGCGCCGGCGCCATGTTGAATTACAAAAAAGCTCTTGCCGGCAACCTGCCGGTTTTGTTCCCGGATGCGCGCGCATTACCACCGGTCCAGATCAATACTTTTTCTTCCGAGATCGTCATGAACAGCCGCAGGTCGTATCACGGCAGTTACAGCGGATCGCTTTCCGACCAGATCCTGGGGAATATCCTCTGGGCCGCTTCCAAGGCGCCCATGGTCGGTTCGAACCGGATCATCTACGCGGCGCGGTCAGACAATGTTTACCGCTATGACGAGGTCGCTCATGATATTATCGTGCACCTCAGCGGTAATCACAAGTCTGAAGCCGCCACTGCGTTTGAAGTGGGGGTTGCCAGCGACCTGGCCGAGGACGCGGGCGCGGCATTGCACTTTGGGCACCTGGCTTCGGTCGCGTTCTGGACAAGCACGAGCAGCCAGCCGTCAGGCTGTCCCAAGGAAAGCGCGACAACGTACGCCAACAGCAACTGGAGCCCGGCGTACACGGTACAGATGGTCAATTGCTACGGCCTGATGGGAACTGTAAGCGGCATTACGAACTCACTCGTCGCGATATCTTCGGACGGTAGCCTGCCTGATCCATCGACTGACGGGACCGTGCTGCTGGAAAACGGGTTGTCGGGTTTGATCTACGGCAGTGATTTCGATTCCACCGAACTGACCCTTAATGAACTCTCCCAGCTTGCCTGGGCATCGTACGGCAATAATCCGCACATGACGACCAATAACCGGGCTGGCCTGGTGGCTGCATCGGCCGTGGCGAATTTTTACCTCACGGGTCATATCTACATCGTACGGTCAGAGGGCGTTGAACGCTACCACATCCGCCTGCCGTCGGGAGGAGTGACCACCAGGGACCACCGCATCGAGCGGGTAACGACCGGTGACCGCAGGTCTAACCTGCGCGCGGCGGTCGCGCGTATTCCGCAGTCCGCCCCCGATTATTATGTTTTCTGCGCTACCACGGCAAGCCGCTGGCAGCTCATCGAGGCGGGTTATGCCGGAGCCGGCGCGCTACTGCAGGCGGCATCCTTGAGCCTGCAGGGTCATTTCACGTGCAATTTCAACTCATCGGAACGGACCGCCATTATCAGCGCTCTGGGTATCCCCGCGGCCGATCTGCCGCTGCTGGTATTTTCAGCCGGTCATCAGCTTGTGGGAATAAAAGAGCACGAGCAGGGCAAAGCCGGCACTAAGATCAGGGTCCAGCCTAATCCGTTCTCCCATACGGCCAGGATCACTTACGAATTGACATTACCATCAGCGGTCACAGTCGCGATCTACGACGGAGCGGGCAAGTGCTTGCGTAAATATGCGAACAACCGGCAAAAGGCGGGTCAGCACGCTGTCATATGGGATGGCACTGACCAGAAAGAACGTGCCGTGGCGCCGGGAAATTACTACGTAGTGGTCAGGACGAGAAAGGGAGAGTACCGCCACAAGATCGTCAAGTCCTGAAACCGCGCGCATTATTGACGATGCTTGACACGATTGCATATGAGGGTATAATTTTATGAAAATGAAGAAGATAAAAAAGCCAGGGACCAAGCGACAAAAAGGGAAGTACTCGGCTCGCGTGCCCCGCCGGAGAACGCAGACCAGGAAAGCCATCAAGAAAAAAACTGCATTGAGCGCGGCGGAAACGCTGCGTTTAATGTTCAGTTCGGATCAGGGATTGAAATTGCTTTTTCAGAATGTCAATGATATCATCGCCTTTACGGACAAGAACGGTAAGATCCTTGAGATTAACCGGAAAGTCAAGGAGGTGATAGGTTACACTCCGGATGAATTGAAAGGGCGGACCATATTCGATTTCAGTCTCTTTGACAATAAAAACCTGGGCACGATAAGATCCCAGGTGCGGAAGGTCGGTAGGACCGGCACATTCCGTTCAGAACAGGGCCGGGACGTCCACATCATGGAATACGCGTTAAGATGCAAGAACGGCAGAACGGTATATGTCGAGGCGAACTCGCGCCGGTACGGGGTCAAGGGCAGCGATCCGGTCATGGTGACCGTCGTGCGCGATATCACGGAGCGGAAGAAGGTCGAGCGCTCGCTGCAGGTGATAAATGAAAGGCTCAAGGCATTCATGGCATCGGCCAACGAGGGTTTAGTACTGTTCGACGCAGACCTGAACGTGGTCGATGTGAACGACTACCTGCTGGACGTGTTCGGCGGTAAAAAAGAGAAGGCGCTGGGCGCCAGCATATATGATATCAACTATGATGTGTATGAGACCGGCCGGTACGAAAAATACAAGAGGGTGATCGAAACGGGAAAACCGATCAGCCATGAGATCCAGACACCGAGCTATTTGGGGAACAAATACTTGTCGATCAAAGCTTTCAAGGTCGGGAACGGGCTGGGCATGGTCATCCGCGATATCACGAGCGGAAGGAAGATGGAAAAAGAGCTGCGCGAAAGCGAACAGCGGTTCCGGATCTTATACGAAACCATTCATGCCGGCGTCATCGTCCATACGGCGGACGGCCTTGTGACCCATATCAATAAACCGGGCTGCCGGATGCTCAGCGTGAATGAATGTACGGACGACGTGCACCTGGAATCGATATTCAAGATCGTAGACAAAGACGGAAAAAGCCTGCCGAGCAGCAAGCATCCGTCGTTCGTCGTCCTGCGCACGGGTAAAGCAGTAGAACAGGCGGTGAGATGCGTCCGAATCGCCGGCACCGATGATACACGGTGGTTGATCATCAATGCCGACCCGATATTTGACATGGGAACCAAAAAGATCGAAGAGATCATCCTGACCTTTTTCGATATTTCGGACCGCAAGAACGTCGAACAGGCTCTGAAGGAGAGCGAGGAACGTTACCGGCACATGTTTGAGCATAGTCCGGTTGGTGTCGGAATTGCAACTCTTGATGGGCATGTAATCACCGCGAACAGGGCGATGCTCGATATTGCTGGTTACACCCTGGAAAGTTTCAAAAAAGTCAACCTGTCTGATACCTATGTTAACAGCGAGGATCGTCAGGCGTTAGTTCAGATCCTGGAAAAGACGGGTTCGGTCACAAATTTCCAAACCCGGTTAAGGCGAAAAGATGGTACTGAGTATGATGCGCTTTTAAGCATCGCTCGAATCACCATTCAGGGCAAGGAATATATGCAAACGATCTGCCAGGTTATCACCGGCGACGTCCGTAGTTCCCTAAAAAAAGAATAGGTTGTTCGGTTTGGAAGTAGGCAGGGAAGGGGTTTTTATTTTTCCCTTGCCGGATGGTAGTGCACGTAAACCCGTTTCAATAGATTGATCCCTTGATGCAATGCGCGTTCAACCTCCATTGCGATCGCGTCTCCTTTTTTGACGCTGAGTGAACCTTCAATTCCGATCGTGACGTTTATCACCAGGTAAGGCCCGAACCGGTGCGTCTGTATTTCTTCGATTTCCTTTATACCCGCGATCGGTTTTAGTATTTGTATGACCTGCTGGTTCAATTCTTTTCCGGGGACCGTATCCATGAGGTCCTGCGAAGACGCGCGCAAGATCGTGATCCCCGTATGCAGTATAACCAGCGCCACGATCGCTCCGGCCAGTGGATCTACCCATGGTAATCCGATGCGACCCACGAAGATGCCGATGCTGGCCGCGGAAGCGGCGAAAATATCGTTGCGATGGTCATAGGCGAGCGCCAGGACCGCGGGATTGTTGGTCTTGCGGCCGATCCGCCGCGTGATTATAACCATGACGATCTTCACCGCCACGGTGAACAGCGCGACGACGAGAGCCCATGCTGAAGCGCCGTTGGAAGTGCTTTGTCCGGCATACAGGTCATATACTTTATTAGTAGCGTCCCAGAATATTGCCATCGCCGTGGTTATGACGAACGCGCCCACGACCAGTGCAGCGATGCTTTCGAACTGGCTGTGGCCATAAGGATGTTCATGGTCCGCCGGTTTGCGGGCCAGCATCATGAATATCCGGACGACAACATAATAGGCGACATCCGATGTCGAGTTGATGCCGTCCGACAGCAACGCCGGGCTGTGACCGGTTATACCGGTGGCAACTTTCAGCGCTGCCAGCAGGATGTTCGTCCCCAGTCCGAGGTTCACGGCAAACAGGCTGCTGCGTTCGCGGTGCGTTATCTCCATATAATACTATTATATTGTTTTCTGGAGTTGAAGTCAATGCATAAAAATCTCCATAATCGTTCAAAACCTGGTGGAAAAAATGTAGCCGCAACCTTTAGGTTGCGAAATTACTTTAGATTTCATTAGATCTTTACGCAGGCTAAAGCCTGCGGCTACAACTTAAAAAAAATTAAACTGGTGTCCCTGCGGGATATGCTCCCATCTGATTTTCTGATGCTATAATGCTATGGAATTAAGCCGTAAGGCTTTTATAAAACTCTTACGAGTTAAATCCTTTTTCTCCTGATACTCCGATACCCCATATCCCCTTATCCCCAATTCTTTTCATCCATGCAGCCCCGCATCCACTCATCTCCTCTATCTTTTAATTATCGAATCCCTGCTTCTCTTCCGTAATTTTATCCACAAATCCCCTTACCCCCATGCTTTTTCATATCCTCCAATCCTCATAACCTCACATCTTCCTTCCTTATCACCGCCAGTCACCGAGCAGGACGAAGGGCGCCCAGAAAAAGGGGTGCGCGTACCGGGGATCTTTAAGGAGCGAGACCTGGGCAGCGCGCAGGGCGCCGGTCTTGCTGTTCTTCTTAAAATTCCTGTAATAACGCTGCATAAAAGCCTGGGTTGACGGGTCGCAGACCGGCCACAGCGACGCGACGATCGACGGCGATCCCGCAACGCTGAACGCGTATGACAAGGCCGAAACTTCGCGGCCAGGGTCCTTTTCGCCCAGGGCGGTTTCGCATGCCGACAACACGACCAGGTCCATCTTATCCCAGGCTACACCGAATATCTCGTTCATTGCCCAGCGGCCGTCCGCCTTGCCGCTGGGCGCAAGCAGGATATAGGATTCGTCCGGAGCCCGCTCGTTCAGGATGGCGTGGGTCGCACAGTGCAGGATGTTGTACTGTCCAGACAGCGCGGCGGCGCGCTCCTCGGTCGCCTCGCCTTTCGTGAACACGGCGGAGCGCGGAAAGATCGGTTTGATCATTTCCACTTCTTTGTCTGCTGAGGGCAGACTGCCGTCCGGGTCGGCAAATCCGAGCAGGGACGTCGGTTTAACCGACTTCTGATTTTCGGATGCAATATCAATGAGCTCGGCCGAGGAGAGGTATGAAACGTTCTTGTCTTCAATGAAGAACCTGAAGCCCGTGCTGGATTCGTAGCCGAGCGCGTGGAACGGCAGGTAGGTCAGCAGTCCCGTGGGGATGATAATCACATCGCTGACACCAGCTAATTCCTGGATCACCGGAGCGATTAGGATATCATATAGACCAATGCAGACTTTTTTCAGGGGAAGGACGCTCTCCCGATAATGGGCAGTGCCGTCGTCCTGCCACGTGGTGATCGTATCGAGCGCGATGCCCTGAGCGGTCATGACCGATGCTTCCTCCATAACGGCGCGGAATTTTCTGACTAGCGCGTAGACACTGTCGCGTTCTGTCGCGACCGACCAGGTTTTGAAAGCATCCTTCGTGATCATAAAAATATACAGGTTATCTATTGCCGGGTAGTATTCAACCAGCCCGGCTCCCTTGGGCAGGAGCTTCTGCACTTTCGCGAGCTGGCCCGGGGTTATTTTGATGAGGGCTTCGTAGTCCGGGTTAAGCTGGCGGATCTTGTTTTCCAGGGAAAGGAACTCGGCCTTGGTCCCGGCAATGACCGATGAGATGTTGATGATCCGTTCAGTATCCTGCAATTGAGGCTCTTGGCGGAGTTCCAGGGCCAGCTGCTTTTCTTGTTCAAAGAGTTTCTTTTCCGTGTCACCGGCTTTTCTAAGTGTCGCGGCCAGGGCAGTATCGCTGGGCGAGATACGATCGATATCGAACGCGTCACGCAGGTTCTTTGATTGGCTCTGCTCGACATAAGCGAAGGCATCGGTATCGCGACCGAGTTCCATCAGCAGGTCAATGATTTCGGCGTAGCGGTCGATATTAGCGGCCGTGAACGAGGCGGCAAGATCGCCACTATTCACTCCGGTGCGCAGCGATTCAAAGATCTCGATCGATTCTTTAAAACAGGCCAGGGCCTGCTCCGGTTCGTTCAGGCGCCGGTGCGTGATACCCAGCAGGCACAGCGCGTTGCCGAGCGAATAGCGGTCACCGGCGGCACGAAAAGTATTGATCGCGGATTCGTACTCCTGCTGCGCTGTTCTCGGGTCTCCGGCGCCGGCGTCCAGGTATCCACTGACGACGCGTGCCGATGCCTCAAGCAGGGAGAGACCATAGACGCTGGCCGTATCAATCGCGGTACTGATCTCATCTTGCGCGTCACGCGTCTTTCCCATGAGCTGAGACGCGACGGCAAGATTGACGTGCGCGCTAACTTCGGTCGCAGGGTCGATCCTTTCCGGTTCCACCTGCAGGGCGGCCTCATAATTCTGGCGCGCGATTTGAACCTGGGCAGTATCTATATCTTTATCGCGGTCTTTGCCCGCGACCGCTTTGAAAAGGGCGAGGTTGCCGAGCGAGATCATGAGCCTGCGCGCGAGCATTGGTTGTCCTTCGTGATTTCCGACTGCGTCCGCGGCCTTTAAGTAGCTGGCGCGAGCATTTACTGAGTCACCCAGGAGATAATAAATATTGCCGGCGCTGCCGTTCACGCAAGCCGTGAAATATTCGTTGTTTTTGAATCCACCCGCTTTCGCGGCCTGATCCAGCCAGCTTAATGCCATATCGTATTTGCCTGAAAACTCATTTACTGATGATCGCAGCAGGGATATGACCGCGGCAGTCCAGGGGCCGGCGTTCATTGTATGAGGTTCCATATCAGTCTGCCTGAGCAGGCTTTCCGCGGCATTGAACTGGCCCAGCTCTATACGCTGCGCCGTTTCGAGTATTGTCCAGCGCCCGATTTGTTCCTGATCGCGCGATAACCAGTTCTTCCATAGACCTGCGTAACCGGCGATTTCGTCAATTGCGGTCATGGACCAGCCTGTTGGCACGACCTCGAGGTAATTGAACCTTGCCCTGACCGCGATCCTGGGCATGAGGAGGTTTCCGCTGATCAGGTATTTTGGGAACGGCTTGCCTATTCTGTCTTCATATATCGCAGCGCCCAGTTTTCCGCCGGCGGTCACGGTGAAAGCGCGGTCGCCAAACCCGATGCAGTCGTATTTTATCAGGGCGGCAAGTTCGGGTTTTTTGTATTCGTAGGCGGGGGTAAGGATGTTATGTAATTCCTGCTTTTGTTTATCCGTGATGCCGCGGTAGGTCCGGCCCTTGAATATTTCCTGGAATCCGTTATACGAGATGATCAGGCTGTCTCTGCGCTGCAGTTCGTTGTACGCTGCTGCCAGCTGGTTGAAAATTGTAAAATATTCGGGCAGTCTATTAGGCTCTTGCGTTTGCCCAAGAGCAAGCTTTAACCGGCTAACGGCTAATTCGTATTGGCGGTTCGCCAGGCTGCGTTCAAGATCAGCCCAGCCCAGGTTGGCATAGCCCTTCATTTCCGAATAATAGTTAAGGCTCCAGTCATCAGCGCCGATCATCTCGCCTGTCCTATAAACCGCATCGAAGTATGACAGCAGTCCATTGAACCGTGACCGTGTTAGCAGGCTTTCCGCGCTTTCCGCGACATGAATACCGGACCGGCCCAGGTTAGAGTCCAGCATTATCCTGATCCCGGCGAGCTCATCTCCATGCGGGTCTTCGAGCAGGGCCGCGGTCTCGCAGCACCCTTCGAATATGGAACTGGCTTCCTCATAATAAGCTTCCGCGTCGTTCGCGAGCCTGTCCGCCGTGAACAGTATATTCCTGATCGTGAACAACGGAGGCAGACCGGTGCGGTTAATGACCGGTTTGAATTCTTTAAAATACCCGGCTGGTTCGTATGGATCTTCTAACGCCGCGTCAAGCGCGGTCATAGCAAGGGACGTGTCGCCGCCAGCCAGAGCAAGGAAATAGGCTTTCCAAAAATAGGCTTCAGCCTCCCGGGTACTGGGGTTGTCAGACCATTTTTCGTTCAGGCCGAGTTCCAGATTGACCCGCGCCTGCGCGAGCGTGTCACCTAATCGCGTAAAATTTTCCAGTGCGTTTTCCAAATCTGACCGGTTGATGGTTTTCAATGCGGCTTTTGACCATTCGCCGTTGCTACCGGCGATCGAATCGGCGATAGCTTTGCCACCCTTGGTTTCTATCATAAGTTTGTAAAAGGTTTCGATATTTTGCCAGTCATGGTCATTCATGGCGTTTTTCAGTCCCTGCCCGAGATATTGAGCGCTGATGTTCGGCTTTTTCCGATCAGTATAGATCTGGGCGATCTGCATCAGCGCTTTTGAGCGGAAAACCGAAGGTTTCCCCGGTAGGTCAATCAGGGTTTTCTCAAGCAACTCAAGGCGCTGGCTCTGGGAAAGTTCGAACAGCTGCTCGGTTGCCAGGACATATGTAAGATCCGCGATAAATTGGACGCGGTCATCCGGAAACTGACTGGCAATGCCGTCGGTCGCGTCGATGATCATCTGGACAATACCGGCATCTTTTACTTTTTTGGTGTCCTGCCCTTGTTTTAGCAGGTTTACCCAGGCATCAAGGACGCCATGGGTATAGTTAAGCATGTTATTCTTGATCATATATACAAGCATGCGGCCAAACTCGTCATGGATAACGCGATTTGCCGGATCTCGCCGGATAAGTATGTTCGCTTTTGTGAACCGCGCCGTGACCTCTTCATACGGCAAGTTTGCTCGCGAAAGATATTCGACCGACTTATTTATTTCAGCGACTGCCTGGTCCAGACTTTCCTGCTCGGCATACGCGAAGCTGATAAGGAAATACACGCGGCCCAGGTTGCGGTCGCTAAGCGATCCGCTTTGCGCACTGTGCGCGTAAATCGAGTCCAAACGGGCGGTGATCTCAGATAGATCTCCTATAGTGGTCATGAGCGGGATCAGGTTTTCAGCTTGGGGTGTTATCATTGAATCCAGCTCAACTGTTTCTTTAAGCGCTTCAACGGTCTTATCGACCGCCGGCGGCTTTCTGCCCAGAGCGTTTTGCACGGTCGCCTGACTCATCAGGTTGGCGATGATCCCTTCGGGATAATCGTATTTATAACAAACTGAACACGACTTGGCGAAGAAATAAAGGGACGGTTCAGGAAAATTTGATTGGGCAAGGACCATTGCCAGGCCGTTACAGAAATCGGCTGTGACTTTATCCAACAAACGTGGGCTGCAGATCGGTGCGTAGTGGAATTTTAAGGAATCTAAAAGCAGTGACAAACGGCTGGAACTGACCAGCGACGGGCAGCTGTCGATAATGGCCTGCCACTCGTCTTGTTCGACCGCGTTGATGACCATGCTGGTGAGGCTCGTGTCAGGCAGGATGCTGCTGGTCAACGTGTCTAGGCTAATGTCTTCGATGCCCGAGCCTTCGCTATCGAAGTCAAAGCCAGCGAATAATAGACCGCTGCTAAACAAAAAGAGAAATAATAATGATATGAACCGCGTCCGTGTGTTTTTCCATAACATATCCATATAATATAAAAGGCGGACAATAAATCAATACCTTTTTATCATCTTGCTAAACGAGCCGCGCTGCCAAGTATTCTATTGACACGTATCACGTTTTGTATAATATGTGTTATGATTTCTAGAAAGGTAGCACGAAAGCATGGAGTTAATAGACCCGGCGCGATAAGGTTCGGCGTTTCTATGGGCCGGGAATTGCTCGTTCAATTCGACGCGCTGATCCGCGAACTCGGTTTGCCCAATCGCTCCGAAGCGATCCGCCATCTGATCCGGGAGCGGTTGGTCCAACAGGAATGGCAGGTCCCAAACGCCGAGACGATCGGCACGGTGACCATCGTCTACAACCATGAGGTCAGGGAACTGACCGAGCGCCTGACCGAATTGCAGCACCAGCACCACAAACAGATAATATCGACCATGCATATCCACCTTGACCAGCACAACTGCCTGGAGATCCTGGCGATCAAGGGAAAGGGCACTGAGGTAAAGCGGATCGCCGACCGGCTGTTGGGCACCAAGGGGATAAAACTCGGCAAGCTGACCATGACCACGACCGGCAAGCAGGTGCCTTGATGTGTTAATATGCATATTCCCGATGGTTTTTTAAGCGCTCAGACCTGGATACCGGCCTGGATCGTCTCTTTGGCGGGCATCGGATACTCGCTTAAAAGGGCGACGCGTGTCGTCAAAGACCGGTTGATACCGCTCATGGGCGTGATGGCGGCTTTCATCTTTGCGGCGCAAATGCTTAATTTCCCCGTGATGACCGGGACGTCCGGACACCTGCTGGGCGGCGTCCTGGCTGCGGTTTTGCTCGGGCCTTACGCCGGCGCGGTCGTCATTACGGTGGTCCTGATCGTTCAATGTTTGGTCTTTCAGGATGGCGGTCTTACCGCGCTGGGCGCTAATATTTTGAACATGGGATTGATCGGCACGATCGCGGCTTATTATGTATTTAAACTCCTGCTTATGATTATTGGCAAGCAGGGATTACTGGCCGCCGTAGCGGTCGCTGCCTGGTTATCGGTCGTGCTTGCCTCGGCCGCCTGTGCCTTGGAGCTTGCGATATCCGGAACATCACCGATCGCCATCGCCCTGCCCGCGATGACGGGCGTCCACGCGCTCATCGGCCTTGGTGAAGCGGTGATCACGGTTTTGATCGTGGGTTTCGTTCTCAGGACGCGGCCCGATCTGCTTTATGGCATGAATCCCAGACCCGCGGAGGCAGACAACGGATAAAAGATTCTTTTTGCTATTTTTACTGGCTGCCGTCTTGCTGGCGTTGATCATATCTCCCATCGCTTCGCCGCGACCCGACGGTCTGGAAAAGGTCGCCGGGGACAAGGGCTTCATCGAGAAAGCGGATGTGAAACCCACCGTACGTTCGCCGCTACGCGATTATATCATGCCCGGGATCAAAAATGAAAAAGTTGCGACCGCGATCGCCGGAGCGCTCGGTACGCTGCTGGTATTCGGGATCGGATACGGACTGGCAGCGATACTCGGAGCAAAGCAAAGGAATAAAAAGGGCAGCAACAATGCATCATAGCTTCCTGGACAAGCACGCCGACCTCAAAAGCATCCTGCACCGCCGGGACCCGCGGGTCAAAACCATTATTTTCATGGCTTTCATCATCTCCATTATATTTACGGATTCCGGATCGTACTCGCTGTTCGCCGCTTATGGCGGCATGATCTTGCTTTTGATCATATTATCCCGTATCCCGCTTTTATTCCTTTTTAAACGGTCTTTGGTCGTGATCCCGTTCGTGCTCGTGATCGCAGCGTTTATTCCCTTTTTTAAAAAAGGGCACGTGATCGGCGGTTTTTCACTGGGTGTTTTGAAGCTGACCGTGACCTATGATGGTCTGATGGTTTTGTGGAACGTCTTCATAAAATCTTATTTATGCGCGTTCTGCATGATCTTGCTCACAAGCAGCACCAGGTTCACGGATCTGCTCAAGGGCATTGAGAGACTCCATTGTCATAAACTTATCGTAATGGTTTTGTCATTCATGTACCGGTATGCTTTCGTGTTTGAGGATGAAATGGAGATGATGCAGCAGGCAAAATTGAGCCGGACCGTCGGCGGATCGCGTTGGTTTCACTTTAAGATACTCGCCAACATGCTTGGCAGTCTGTTCGTGCGAAGCTATGAAAGGGGGGAGGCGGTTTATCTGGCAATGTGCAGCCGCGGTTTCAATGGCGAGATCAAGACCATGGATCGGCTTAAACTATCGGGTATTGATCTCGTATTTTTGTTGTCGATCAGCGCCGTTTTGGTTTCCTTAAGGTTGCTATTAACTTGATGACGATATGAATAATAATACTAAGGTTATCGAGATAAACGATCTAGGATTTTCATATCCGGACGGCAAAAAAGCACTGTGCGGAGTCAGTTTTCACGTCTGCAGGGGAGAGGCTTTGGGTATCGTCGGTCCTAATGGTGCGGGAAAGTCAACGCTCCTGCTCCATCTTAACGGCATCCTCATGAACCAGAAAGACAAGACAGACCAAACAGACAAGAAAGACCAGATTGGCGTTAAGATACTTGGTCTTGAAATGAAACAGGAAAACTTGCCTAAGATAAGGAGCAAGGTGGGTCTGGTCTTCCAGGACCCGGATAACCAGCTTTTCATGCCCACGGTCTTCGAAGATGTCGCGTACGGGCCATTGAACATGGGCATGACCAGGGATCACGTGTTAAATAGCGTTGAAAGGGCGCTGGAGCAGGTCGATATGGCTGGTTCTGATAAACGCTTGTCCCATCACTTGAGTTTCGGAGAGAAAAAACGCGTTTCCATTGCCACGGTGCTTTCCATGGATGCGGAGATCCTCGCCCTGGACGAACCGACGAGCAACCTTGATCCCAAACACCGCCGCGGATTGATCGACTTTTTGAACCGCCTGACAGTGACGAAGATCATCGCGTCGCACGACCTGGATATGATCCTCGAGACCTGCCAGCGCGTTATCTTGATCGATCAGGGCCGGATCATCACCGACGGCCTGACCGAACATGTTCTGGGCGATAAAGAGCTGCTTGAACAGCATAACCTCGAAGTGCCATACCAATTGCAGAAAAAACATTAGTCTTTCTGGTTTCTCTGGTCTTTCACCCCGACCTCTATCCTCCCCCCTCGAGGGCAGCATCAAAGACTAAACCCTCACCTTTTTCCTCTCCCTTTAAAAGGGAGAGGGTAGGGTGAGGGATAACTGGTGTCCCCGTGGGATACGCTTTTTTTCTAATACAATCTCCTATTGACTTACCATTGTATATGTTTAAACTTATTCAGTCTTATTATATTTATATACCATAAGGGGGCCTTTAATGAAACGCATGCCGGTTTTATTTTTGGCAGTTTTCGCCGCGCTCGCTTTTGCCCAGGAGACCGGCGCGAGATATTTGATAATCACGCACGACAATTTTTATGACGCGATCGTGCCTTTCGCCGAGTGGAAGCACAAGAAGGGAATGCGCACGCGTGTCGCCAAGCTCTCGGAGACCGGCTCGAGCGCGGTCGAGATCAGGAATTATATCGTCAATGCTTATAACAACTGGCAAATACCGCCGGAATTTATTCTCTTCGTGGGCGCGCCCAATTTTATCCCATTTCCCCAAATAAGTTACGTTTACACCGACAATTACTATACGAATATGGATGCTGATATCTATAACGAGATATTGTCGGGCCGCCTGACCGTCCATAACACGACCGAAGCGCAGACCGTGGTCGCCAAGATGCTGAAGTACGAGCGCACGCCCGATGTCTCGGATTCGCTCTGGTCTCGGAAAGCATGTCTGATCGCGAACGATTATCAGGACAGCGATTCCGTCACTTACCGACTGGATTGCCAGTATTTTGCCGCTTACATGGTGGCAAACGGATATGTCCTGATAGACACGCTGTTCGCGGGCCACGGCGATAACGCCGCAACAGTCATAAACAGGGCGAACAGCGGCCGGGATTTTGTCGTGTACCGGGGAAACGGCACGAACAACTGGTACCCGCCTTTCAACGTGAACGTGGACAACCTTGCGAACGGCAATAAACTGCCGATCGTTATCTCAGGGACCTGCAATACGCTGGGCACGGGTTCAACCCCGGCCGCGGCTGAACGCTGGTTTCTGACCGGCACGCCTACGACCCTGAGAGGCGCATCGGGCTATTTCGCGACATCCACGAGCGACATCAATATCGCTTATTTGCGGAGCGCGGTCACGCGGGGTTTCTTCGACGGCATATTCCAATACCGGTACCGGACCTTTGGCCAGGCGTGCGAGCAGGGACGCATCAAGGTCTACCAGATGTATCCGTCCAGCGGCGGGCTGGATGAATATTACGGGTTCACGACCGTCGGCGATCCGGAGATGAACATCTGGACGGCCAAGCCCAAAACGATCGTGGTCAGCCACGAATCAGCGGTTAATGCGGGCGTGCCTGAGACCTTGCAGGTCGCGGTCACGTACGTGGGGGCGCCTGTCGAGTCGGCTTTCGTGTGCCTGCATTTCGATACGCTGGTCTACCTGACCGGCTACACGAACGCCAGCGGGAATATTGTTTTTTATTTCAACGTTCCCATGCCCGGTATCATGGACGTGACGGTCACGGGCAGGAACCTTTATCCGTACGAAGGCGAGGTCGCGATCACAACCGGCGATGCTTACTTGTCATACACCGGGAGTGTGATCAACGATTCGCTGGGCAATGGCAACGGCATTGTCAATCCGGGTGAGACGATACGCTTATGGGCGACGGTTAAGAATTTCGGATCAGCCGCGGTTCAGGATGTAACCGGTTTTCTCCGAAGCGCGGATACTCTTGTCTATGTCACGGACAGTATCGTGCAGTTTGGCGATTTTCCGCCGGGCTTCGCAACGGCCGGCCTTAATCCGTTCGTTTTTGACGTATCTGCAAATACTTATGCTCATCCCATAAACTTTTCACTGTTCATGAGATCGGCAGCGGGCGATACCTGGAACAGCGGGTTTTCAATATCCACGACCGGCATTGGTAGCGGCGGCGGCGGAACCGGTCCTGATACCTACGGATATTATATCTATGATGACACGGATTCCAGTACCGGTCACGCGCCCGTTTACAACTGGGTCGAGATCGCGCCGCCGGCCGGCGGATCAGGCACGATTATATCGGAAATAACCAATATGGATGACGACACGGTGACCCTGTCTCTGCCGTTTTCTTTCAAGTACTATGGCATCAACTATAACACGATCGGTGCATGTACGAACGGATTTCTGGAGTTGGGTGGCGCTACGAGCATGAGCTATGCCAATGATCCGATCCCCATGGCCGGTAAGGCAAAAAGATACGCTGCGCCATACTGGGACGACTTGAATCCGGGTTCGATGCAGATGGGGCACGGCGATATCTACCGTTATTACGATTCAGCGAATCACCGCTGGATCGTCGAATTCTACCAGGTCGCGGTCCAGATTTCTGGTCATCCCTGGGAAACTTTCCAGATCATTCTACTCGATCCGCAGTATTATCCGACGCCAACCGGTGACGGCGAGATGCTGTTCCAATATCAACAGATTTCATATGGGCAAAGCAACACGACCGGCATCGAGGACGAGACTGAATCGCGAGGAGTTGAGTACGTTTATAACTCAGTCTACGATCAAAACGCCGCGCCCATAACCAGCGGCCGGGTATTACTGATCACGACCAAACCGCCCGTGAGCCAGTATTCACCATGGCTGCATATGATCAGCTATGCGTACCGCGATTCTGCCGGCGGCAATAATAACGGTATCATCGAGCCCAATGAGGTTATCGATATCGCCCTGGTGATCAGAAATGACGGGGACACGCTGGTGTCCGGCGTTACTGGCACGCTGCGCGAGAGTTCAACATGTGTTTCGCTTATTGACAGCACGGCTGGTTTTGGCGACCTGAATGTGGGCGCTGCCGGAAACAATGCTGCGGATCCATATCATGTGCAGGTCGCGTCCAATCCGGGCGATACTACGGTTGGGTTCACCGTGTATTTCAACGGCAACGGCGGAGCATACGAAGCGTACGCTTATTTCACGCTGTTCATCCACGATCCGACGGATATCACCGAGGGCTCTGCTGCCGGAGGAAAACCTTTCTTGAGTGTTTTCCCGAATCCCGCAAAACGGGAAATGACCATTTACTTGAATACAAGCGCGGCCAATGCTGCAGATCGCAACGGCCTGAAGATCTATGATGTTACCGGCCGGATGGTGGTCGATCTTTCGTCGCGGATTACGGATTACGGTTTTCGGTCTACGGTCGTTTGGTCCGGCACAGACCAGAATGGTCGCGACGTGCCTTCAGGTGTCTATTTCATCAGCGTTGATGCAGCTGGCCGTATGGAAAAAATGCTGAAAGTTGTGATCATCAAATAATCGATCTAAACGATTCTTACGCTATTAACGATACAAACGATCCTAACGACCTGTTATTACCACCATCTTCTGCGCCTGAGTTTTATTTCCGGCCTCCAGGCAAATAAAGTAAACGCCGTCTGATAGCGAATTCCCGGACAAACTGCGGCGGTACAGGTAATGCTGGTACCGACCGCTTTTTTTCTGTTCATCCACGAGCGTCGCGATCCTCTTGCCCGTGATATCGAACAAAACAAGCCTTACACGGGAATCATTGCTGATCGTATAACTGATGACTGTGCTCGTGCTGAACGGGTTCGGCCGATTAGGGAAGAGGCACGATCCGGTGTCAAGCGCCATGGTGCCCTTTCTGCCAGATTCCGCTGTTCCAGTCGGGTCCCCGCTGAGCGCGTAGATAATTCCATCACCTGAGCCGACCACGATCTCCACCAGGTTGTCGTTGTCAATATCGCCAAGGCATGGCGATGAAGATACTGCGCCCCCGGTCTGATAGGACCATAGCACAGAACCGTCCCCGCCGTTGAGCGCGTAAACGTAATGGTCTTTTGAACCGATGATGACCTCGGGCTGGTTGTCGCCGTCAATGTCGCCAAGACAGGGTGACGAAACTACGCTGTCGCCGAGCGGCCGCGACCACAAAAGTGAGCCATTCCCGCCATTGAGCGCGTAAACGCTGTGATCGCTGCAGCCAACCGCCACTTCCGGCAGGTTGTCGCCGTCGATATCGCCCGCGCATGGTGATGAAGATATCCCTGCGCCGGTATGATATAACCATCGCAATGATCCATCTTCACCATTGAGGGCATATACGTAGCCATCCGCGGAACCGAATATTATTTCCGGAAAAGTGTCTAAGTCGACATCGGCAATGCAGGGCGATGAGACGACGCTGCCGCTGGTGGCGCGCGTCCACAGCGTATCGCCGGTTTTACCATTCAGCGCGTAGATCCGGTTATCGCTTGAGCCCGCAACGATCTCGTTAACGCCATCGATATTGATATCGGCGCAGGCAGGCGATGAAACAACATCGCCACCCGTGGCACGGGACCATCTGAGAGATCCGTTCTCGCCGTTGAGCGCGTAAATGCTGTTGTCGTCGGAACCGAAGACGATCTCGAGCAGGCCATCGCCATCAACGTCGCTCAAGCAGGGAGAAGACCGAATACTGCCCGCCGCGGTGTAAGACCAGAGAAAAGAACCGTTCTCGCCGTTGAGCGCGTAAATTTTGCCATCCAGAGAACCGGCCACGACTTCCAGCAATGTATCCTGGTCGATCTCGCCTAGGCAGGGCGCGGCCGCGATCGCGCCGCCAGCATGATAGAACCAGCGCTGCGATCCATTTTCACCGTTCAGGGCGTAAACGCTGCTGTCATTGCTGCCGACCACGACCTCGATCTTGTTGTCGTTGTCCACATCGCCAAGAACGGGCGAGGAATAGACCGGTCTTCCGGCACCGTACAGCCAGTAGGCATAGACGGTATCGATGTCGCCGTCTAAAGTAGTCACGCCGGTATGGGCCGGCACATGGTGAAACATCTGCCAGTGCAGTTTCTGGGTCGGATGCCAGAGGGTCAGCGTTACGGCCCCGTAATCCGGGATCGACATCGGAGTTTGGCTGCTGCGCGAGTAAACACCCCATTCATCATTCAACGAGGCGTAATAGTCGATCGTGCCGGTCACGCCATCAGAAAGCCGATCATAAGCGCTAAAATAAATGAAATTCTTGTCATTGGGCGTGAAATTACCCGCGGCTTCGGTGATATCAAGAACAATATTATTCGGCGGAAATGAATGAGCGGCCCCGGGAACAATGTAGAAATGAAAAAATTGGTTATTGTATGACGACGTCTGCACCGTAAAATAAACGTACTCTCTTTTCGTATGGGTTGGTCTAAACCGGACCTCGAGTGTCGGGGAATAATTTATCTTGTCCGCGAGGTAATTCACCCACAGCTGCGATGTGACGCTGCTCTTCACGGCTTGGTATGACATCCAGAAATAACCCTGGTCGCCCCAGCCCGTTCCCCACGAGTTCGCCACGATAAAGGCGCCGGTGCCGTCACTGGTCGTCAGCGTATCGTCATAGCCCACGATGCACACGCCGTGCCCGCCGTGGTTCGAACCGTACACGTCGCTGACGCAGTAGGTGTTGTGAAAATTTCCTATATACAGGAAATTATCCCAGCAATAAATATATAATACCGCGTTGTCGCTGGTTTCAAGGTGCTGTTTCAGCGTAGCAATGCCCAGGTCGCTTGATACATCAATCCAGTATCCAGCATCGCAACGGTATGGCATGGCGTTGTAATATGCCGAGTCGGAAGGCCAGATCGTGCAATTCCCCTGGTTATAGGGCATTTCGGCAAGGTTAGCGCAGCCGTGGTTGAGGAGAACGAGCATCGCATCACTGGCATAAGAACCGCCATCTACGCCGCCGTTGATAAGGTTGTACATGAATGCCGGGCTGAACCGGTGATGGGCATCGGCGTAGGTCCAACCATGTTCCAGCCATTCCTGGTATGATTTGTAGTAATACGCATTTGCCCAAGCGACACAGGATCCCTGGCTGCCCTGGTTGCCGACGGGCGGCATGTTGGCACGGTGGTTCACGTACTGCCTTGATGACGGGTTCGCCGCGGCGGGCGGGCATTCGATCAGCCACGGAATAGCGCGCGGGTTCTGGTAAAGCGCGCCGAATTTTCTGAGCGTCCCGGTTTCATCCAGGGCTTGATCAGCATATGAAAAAGAGCAGACCAACAAGAACAAACCAGCACACATTAAGTATCTTTTCATTGTTCCTCCGATGTATCGTAAGTATAAGTATAATATCATTTGTGGGAATGTCAATGCAAAATAAGTAATAAATAGGAGCGCTTGCCACGCCGTTGTGACATAGCAATGACAGTTCCCTTCCAATGATGGCAACAATACACCCCTCCTTTTTTCTCCCCCCTCGAGGGCAGCATCAAAGACTAAACCCTCACCTTATTCCTCTCCCTTTAAAAGGGAGAGGGTAGGGGTGAGGGATAACTGGTGTCCCTGTTAGGAGGAGGGCAAGGGTGGGGGGGATAATAACTAGTCTTCCAGTAAGGGGCGGTGGAATATTCTGGAAAGGCTGCCAGCCTCTTGACAATCAGAAAATAGTATTATATAATCCCTTAATAATATAATAAAGGAGCAGCGATGAAACCATTATTCTGCGTATTAAGTATCGTCATGCTGATGTCCGGGCTTATCAACGCGGGCCAATTGTGCCGCAGCGGCAATTTTATTATGGAAAAAGATCCGGGATCTGGTCTGATAAATATCATCAACATCAATGATAGATCGCCGTTTACACTCCTGGCCGATACCCTAGAACAGCTGGTGAACCCGGGTTTCGAGACCGGCAGTTTGCCGCCCTGGCAGAGTCCGATGTGGCAGGTAACTGATATCGATTCTCATACTGGCCAGTATTGCGCCGCTGACGTCGGGAATTACTGGATCCGGCAGGACATCACGCCGGTTTTGACCGACAGCATAGTGAACATATCGTTCTGGAGCCGCCAGCCCGAAGTTCAGATCCAGGCGTTTGATTTCATTTATGACGACGCCAGTTATGATGAAGATATTGTCTGGGTACAGAGCACGTGGCAGAGGTTTGATGTTACTTCTTATTTGCCCAGCGGTAAGATCATGGTCGCGTTGAGGATTTGGGGATACAGCGGCGGGCCACCCGGTATCGATTCGACTTATATGGATGACATCTCAATATTAAGATTGGTCGAAGATCATAAGATCGAGGAACATAAGTCGGCGAGCCGGCAATTAGAATTCAATATCCATCCTAATCCTGTCCGGGGTAATGCCCTGATTGAATGTCCGGCGGCTCTTGGTAAAAGACCAATGCTTTCTATTTTTGACATAAATGGCGCGGTCATTGAGCGGGTAAACGTGGTAAATAGCAAATATACCTGGTCCACCAAAGGGCTTATGTCTGGCGTTTACTTTGTCCGACTAGATGCAGGGAACGGCCAGAGCTCAGTTAAAAAGATAACGGTTATCAGTGATTAGTACACCCCCTCCTTTTTTCTCCCCCCTCGAGGGCAGCATCAAAGACTAAACCCTCACCTTATTCCTCTCCCTTTAAAAGGGAGAGGGTAGGGGTGAGGGATAACTGGAGTCCCCGTGGGGCAACCTCATCCTCGTTCGTCATTGCGAGCATTTTTTGTGCGCAACCTTACACCCCCTCCTTTTTTCTCCCCCCTCGAGGGCAGCATCAAAGACTAAACCCTCACCTTATTCCTCTCCCTTTAAAAGGGAGAGGGTAGGGGTGAGGGATAACTGGAGTCCCCGTGGGG
>DASVHD010000014.1 GCA_036382775.1 bacterium
AACATGGCACCGTACAAGATTCTGATCGTGGATGACGAAGAGATAATGCGGAGTTCGCTGACCGACTGGCTTAAAGAGGACGGCTATCACGTGCAGGCGGTCGACAACGGCTATAAGGCGCTTGATGCCGTTAAGCAGGAAGAATGGGACCTCGCGCTAGTGGACCTGAAAATGCCTGGCCTGGACGGGATCGACGTTTTGCGCAAACTGTCGGAGATGACGCCGAAACTGCCGGTCATCATTATCACCGCCTACGCCACGGTCGACAGCGCGGTGACCGCGATAAAGGAAGGCGCCGTCGACTACGTCGTGAAGCCCTTCAACCCGGGCGAGATCAGCCTGCTGATCGCCAAGGTGCTGGAACACCAGCGGGTGGTGAAGGAGAACGTCATGCTGCGCAAGGAGCTGACGCGGCGGTTCCGGTTCCAGGATCTCATCGGCAAGAGCGACAAGATGCTCAAGGTCTTCGAGATCGTTACGACGGTTGCACCGTCAAAATCAACCGTCCTGATCCGCGGGGAAAGCGGTACCGGCAAGGAACTGATCGCCCGCGCGATCCACGAGCTAAGCCCGCGACGCGCCAGCCCGTTCATCGCGGCGGCCTGCGGAGCCATGGCCGAGTCCCTGCTCGAAGCTGAACTCTTCGGGTACGAGAAAGGCGCGTTCACGGGTTCGATCGCCCAACACAAAGGTCGCATCGAGCAGGCGAATAACGGCACGCTTTTTCTGGATGAGATCGGCGATATCAGCTTGAAAACGCAGGTCGACCTGCTTCGGGTCCTGCAAGAGCGCGAATTCACCCGGCTGGGCGGAAGCGCCTCGATAAAGGCCGACGTGCGCGTCATTGCCGCGACCAATAAGAACCTGGAACAGATGATCGCGAAAGGGGAATTCAGGGACGACCTGTATTACCGCCTGAACGTGATCACGATCGAACTGCCGCCCTTGCGCGACCGGCGAGAGGACATACCGCTGCTCCTCGACTATTTTCTGGAGAAGATCAAACTGGAGACCGGTAAACCGATGGACAAGATATCCGAAGAAGCCAAGAAGATCCTGATTGAGTACCACTGGCCCGGCAACGTGCGCCAGTTGCAAAATGCCCTGGAACATGCGGCGGTCGTGGCCAAAGGAGCGGTGATCGAATCCGCGCACCTGCCAGCGTTCCTGCAGCAGAAGGCGGCGGACGGAGCGGCCGCCAACCAGAGCCTGCAGGATGTCGAAAAAGAACATATCATCAACGTGCTGAACGCCCATAATTGGAATGTTAAAAAAGCGGCTGAAGTGCTGGGCATAAATAACATTACATTATACAGAAAGATAAAACAATACGAACTGAAAAGACCATAAACGCAAAAGCAGTAGATACTATGTAGTAAGCAGTAACAGCCGGCTGTAGTACGAATTTCAAATCACAGATGTCAAATTTCCTGATTTCCAATTTATAACCACACGATACGCTCCAAACAATTAAGATGATATTAACGACCCCAAAGCTTTTAACGATTTCTTCCATTGATTATTTTTGCATATCCGTTATGCTTTTTGCAACAGATTTGTACTGATATATGGATAGTTTTATTGCCCTGTATCATTATGTAAAAAATATAAAATAAAGTTGCAAAATTAATAACGAAATAACATGATATTTCATGCTTTTGCGTTTTATAAACTTGGGCATGAATATTGCTTATAATATGGTCATGAAATACCAAATAACAACGGAGGAGCCGTGAATTGCCCATTTCTTGAAGAGATCATGGTCAAATACTGCAAGGCTTGTGATATTAGAAAAATGCTGCCCACCGATAGTATTGTACCTCAAAATCCTTGCGAAGGGCAATACGACCGGTGCGTCGTTTATCAAGAAATACTGAACAAAAGCAAAAAAAGTGAGGAGGCCAAAATGACTGAAGCATCAAATACCAATGCGGAAAAGGAAAGCGGGGAGAGCCCCTGTATTTGGATGAAAGCTGGTGTGATCGCTTATCGTATGTGCACTAAGGATTATGACTGCCGCAGCTGCGATTTTGACCAGGCGATCGTGGATTCGAGCGGCGCCGCTTCCGAGTCGCCGCTGATCGTGCAGGCGATCAATAAACTCAAGCAATTACCGGCGTTCGAACGAAAATGCCGCTACGCGCTGACCGGAGACCTTGCATACAAACTTTGTTCAAGCAATTACGAATGCTACCACTGTGCCGTGGATCAATACATGCAGGACATCATGGATTCCAATCCCGTGCTCAGGAAAAAACGAGAAAGGCAAGCCAGAGCCGAAAAGAAGGTGAAGGGATTCATCATGAGGGACGACATGTACTACCTGCCCAATCACATCTGGCTGAAGTATGAAGAAGATCACGCCAAGGTCGGGATCGACGATTTCGCTGCACGGATCATCGGCAAGATCAACCGCATTCAGCTTGCCGAGAAATCCCGGATTAATCGCACCGAACAGTGCTGGGGACTGAGCAGCAGTCATGGCGACGTGTTCATGAAGCTGGGCGTCGATGCCGATGTTATCG
>DASVHD010000015.1 GCA_036382775.1 bacterium
ACCCGTTGGTCGGCCCACGCGGTCCAGGCACCACTGCCCGTCTTCTTCCGGAACTTCAACCGGTATTTCTCGCCCGTCTCATATACCTGGAAACCATAGCCGTACACGATCTCCAACCCGGCCGTGATCCCGCCCACATACCATTTCGGCGAGAGCAGCTCCTCGTTGTTACTGATATTCCCGCTGCCCGCATCATCATCCGAATAGTAGGCATAGTAGCTACCAAAATCTGGTGGTGTGTACGAGCCCAGGTCCGTGGACGTGCCCACGGTCCACAGGTAGGCATCGCCGTTGCCGTTGACCACGGTCCAGCCCGCCGGCATGCTGGCGCTGATAAAATGCTCCTCAAACAACGTGTCCACGATCACCGCACCCGATGGCACCAGGATCACGCTGTCACCCTGCACCATTGTCGCGGAAAACGTGTTGAACCCGAACTGCGCGGCCGTAGTCTGGTACCAGGAACAAGTCGCGGCGGGCAAACTCGTATCAACCGTTAAAGAACGCGATATCGTGTACTGCGTCCAGTACCCGGAACCTGATGGATCCGTGCACTTCACCTTCCACCAGTAGGTCGAACCGTTGGCCAGGTTGGACGGGAAATTGAAATCAACCACAGCCCCGCTCGCGTAATTGGCCGTGGTCGAACTCTCCGGGCTGGCAAATGTCGGATCCGTGTCCCACATTACCCGGTACCGGATCTGGTCGCCGTCGGGATCCGTGGACGTGAAAGTCAAGGTCGGGTTGAGGTCGGGTAAACGACCGAAATCCAACGGTTTTGTGACCGTCGGTGTCGCCGGCATGCCGGCAGCTATTACCACCACTTTCTTCAGTCCTGAAAAATCCCCCCAATCCCACATCGCATTGTCACCGCGCACATAGAAATAAAATTCACCGATCGCATGGCTTGGGAAAGAATAAAGTGTATCGGTTATACTGCTCGAGATCGAGGTAACGTTTGCGAACAGACATACCGGCCTGATATCGTCTACATAGAACCCGCCATTATTAGTACCGCCGTCAGACATCGCCCTGAACCTGATATAGATCGACTTGCCGATCCAGTTTGTCAGTGAAAAAGCCTTTCTGGTCCAGGTTGTCTGCGTTCCGGTAAACCTCATGGTGTCGAGATTGGACCATTCCGTGGTGTTCTCCGAAACCTCCACGACCGCCACATCATAGTTGTTTTCCATGTTGTAGTAGCACCAGAAGGTCACGGAATCATTCGTCTGTACAATATAAGGATGCGCGGTGTACATGGCGCTGTTCATATCGCTCGTATTGCCTGAAAAAAGACTGTGCGTCGCTGAATGCGACTGGCTCGTTGACAACGTAAATCCATTAAGGATCCAACAGCTGGTACCCGATTCAAGGCTGTCCAGCACCACTGAAGGGTTCGATAGTTCCACAAGTTCCCACCTGGTGGGATGGTTATCAGCCGTATTCTTTGGCTGCCATGTGATAGCGAAGCTGGCCGGAACCGTATCGCCGGCGTGGACAATGGGTGCCGGCACAATGCCTTCGCACATCAGGACTATCGAATCTGTATAGTGAGCCAGATATTTTAGTGCCTTGAAATTCTGCCGGACGATATTATCAAGATCGCCCACCGGCTGGTAAAAACTGGTCCCGACCTCGGTCGTATAGGAAAGATTGGAAACGCCGTTCACCCAATGATTCCATGAATAGCACCATTCAATGCTTGAACCGCTCACCGGATAGATCGCGGTGTATATTGGACCACGACCATAAGTGCCGCCCCCCTGCGAGTTGACCATATCCGCCATGCGATTACCTATGGTACTGTAAATGGCAGCATCAGGCGTCGCCGTTGCGGTCCAGCCCCATGGCCACATAAGCAACTCAGAGTAGCTGTGATAACTCATATAGGCGTTGATCGTGTGAGACTTCATGTACAGAGTGAGCGCTCTGGTCTCGTCGCCCGAATTATTATAGGCTCCGCAGAACGTTTCATCTCCGGGACCGTGCGATGCCTGGCCTTCATCCACCGCACCCCAGTCACCCTGGATATTATCGCAACAGCCGGCGTAATTGCGGTTGCAGTCAGTACCCGTAGTACCGCCGAAAGGCTCGCGGTTCTTGCGCCACATTAATTGACCGGGATAATCATAGACAAAACCGTCTACATTGATAACAGGGAAGCAGTATATCTCGGTCGTGTTGATGGTGTTGGTGATCTCCGGAACTACGCCATAGGCTCTCAGCATGGAATCGGCAAAGAACAAAACCGTTTCGATCGTCGCCCACTCGCGCGAGTGATGCGCTCCATCGACTAAGAAACCGCCTTCATTGGGATCCTCGATATTGGGTTCGTCCGAGATCTTCACTCCATATAACCACCTGCCCTGATAGGTTCTTATGGGCAAAGAGTCCATCTTGCAGATCGAAGGATAGGTGGACGCCATATTCCTCAACAGCTGGGTTACTTCGGCATATGAATGATATTGACCTCTAACCTTTTCTTTCTCAGCTGCAATGCTGTAAATAGTGATCTCGTAAGTAAGTCCAGAGCTTTTGATCCTGTCCAATGTTTTCTGGTCCGCGACTATGTCATACCACTCACCAGCGTGAGCGGCCGCGATATCCAAGGATTTCTCAGAAATCAATTTAAGGCTTTGCCATGATGGAGCGTAGACCCTTACGATCATGTCTGGGGCTTGACTGAAGGCAAATGCCGAAAGCATTAAGATCGTCAACGTAATTGTTTTCATGTTAAAACCTCCCATTAACGCAAAAGTACGGCTTTGTCAATAAGCGTTTTATCGTTTGCCTCCAGCCGGACAAAGTAAACACCGGCGGGGACCGAACGGCCCACGTCGTCTGAACCATCCCAGACGATCTGGTTAACTGGTTGAATTCCGCCATGCTGATTGGCGGATAAATGGTTAAATAACTTAACCAATCGACCCGCCGCATCGAAGATCTTCAGCTCGGCCTTCTGCGCATCCGGCCCGACGCTATACGCGATCTGCAAGCGGCCATTGAACGGATTCGGCATCAACGACAAGCCAAATACCACACTGCCGCCCGCCGTCTGCTCTGCCACAGCGATCAACCGGTGCAGGTTG